>CAZWNI010000123.1:0-4404 GCA_964635385.1 uncultured Oscillospiraceae bacterium | reverse complement strand
CCCTTCCCGCAAAAAGACCCGCTCCCGGCAAAGCGGAAACGGGTCGGTTTCGTATTTGATTGTTATGCCTGTGCAGGCGCTTTTGGATTACCGGAACTCTCCCCCATCGTCATACGAAGTAAACTGCACTTCGACAATGTCCTCCGTCTTTTTCAGCGTCCTGCGGATATAGACGTAGGACACCCCGTTGAGCACCGCCACCACCATCAGGAAGATGCCGGTAAAGATGGTGAGCACCGACTGTTCCACCGGCATAAACATCAGCACCACGCCCAGCAGGAAGGCGGCCAGGGCAAAGATCAAACTCAGCCACCAGCCGGTGCTGTTCTCTCTGGCTTCCAGGGCGGTTTTCAGCTTGATGATACCGTCCACAATCAGCACAATGCCGAACAGCCAGTTGATTATCCCGCTGAGCAGGTCGGGCATCACCAGAATCACAACGCCGCCAACGCCCAGCAGTACCCCCAAACAGAGGGCAAACCGGTCAGCCAAAGTGGTTTCGGCCCGGCTGACCAGAAAGGACACCACCTGCACCACCCCGCCCAGCAACAGGGCGGCGCCTAAAAGATAGCAGATAATCAGGGTGATCTGCTGGTTGAAGATCAAAAACAGCACTCCCAAAACAAAGAAAAGGACGGTATACACCCAGAATTCCACCTGAGAGGATCTCCTGGCGCTTCGTTTTTTGGCTTTCTTTTCCATAACAACCTCCTTCTTTCGTCTTAAAAAAGGAGCAGGCAGGGTATGTCCTCCTGTCTGCTCCAATTCTTTGCGGGAGCGTTCATAAAACGATTTGCGTACGTTTATTATGCTTCGCTCTCGTCCTCGTCATTCTCGTCGTTGCTGCGGACGATCTTCTGATCGGTTTCCGGCAACAGCGCCCGCATAGAGAGGCTGACCCGCTTATTTTCGGGATTGACGTCGATGATCTTCACATCTACCTCTTCGCCCAAAGTCAAGATGTCGGAAATCTTTTCCACACGCTGGTTGGCGATCTGGGAAATGTGGATCAAACCGTCGATGCCGGGAATGATGGTGGCAAAGGCCCCGTAGTTGGTAAAGGAAACGATCTTCACCTTCACCACATCGCCGATGCTGTACTGGTTCATGAAGATGTTCCAGGGGTTGTCCTCGCTCTTCTTGTAGCCCAGGGAGATGCGGCGGCGTTCGGAATCCAGATCCTTGACGTACACTTCCACCATGTCGCCCACGTTGACCACTTCAGAGGGGTGCTTCAGCTTGCCCCAGCTCAGCTCGGTGATGTGGATCATGCCGTCCACGCCGCCCAGGTCTACAAAAGCGCCGTAGCTGGTCAGGCTCTTCACTTCGCCGGTGTACTTCTTGCCGACTTCCACAGTCTGCCAGAATTCTTCTTCCTTGGCCTTTTTCTCCTCGTTGAGCACGGTGCGAATGGAGCCCAAAGCCCGGCCCCGGCGTTCGTTGACCTCCAGGATCTTAAAGCTGACTTCCTTCTTCAGCACGGTGTTCAGATCTTCCACCCGGTGATCGGACACCTGGGAAGCGGGAATGAATACCTTTGTATTGTGGGACAGCACCAATACGCCGCCCTTAACCACGTTGGTGATCACGCCTTCCAGTACGGCGCCTTCTTCAAAGGCTTTCTTGATTTCTTCGTAACCGGCCTGTGCATCGCAACGCTTCTTGGAACAAGCTACCGTTCCCTCCTGATCGTTGACCTTCAAAACGATCAGATTGATCTCGTCGCCTTTGCTGACCACCTGATCCAAGCTCAGATCAGAGTTGTCGGTCATTTCATCTTTGGCCACAAAGCCGGTTTGTTTTGCGCCCAGATCCACCACAACTTCGTTGGGTCGAATGTCAATGACCACTCCCTTGACCCGTTTGCCCGTATACAGCTTGGCATCGTCGCTCAGGTTTTGCTCCAGCATTTCCGCAAAGTTTTCGTTGCTAGTGATTTCACTCATGGTTTGTAGAACCTCCTTGATTATGTGCGCCGGAGTGGACGCTCCGGCAGTGACGCCGATGCGTTCGGCGCCGGACAGATCGACCGTCTCCAATTCCCCAGCGGTTTCCACCAAAACGGTGGGGCAATACCGGCTGCACACCTCGTAGAGTTTGTGGGTGTTGGAACTGTGCCGCCCCCCGATGACGATCATTCTGTCACTTTCCTGCGCCAGTTGAATGGCCTCCTTCTGGCGCTGGTTTGTCGCATTACATATTGTATCAAAAAACTCAAGTTTTGTACATAGTTTTTTTGACGAATTTATGAAATTTTCCCAAATTTCAGTATTGAAGGTGGTTTGCGCCACCAATATTGCTTTTTTGACACTGCCCGCCCCGGTTTTCTTTAGAATCTTTTCCAATTCCTGGGGGGTCTGCGCCACATGACACTCCCCCTGACAGTGCCCCACAATGCCCTGCACCTCTGGGTGGTCGGGATTTCCTGCAATCAGCACGGTTTTTCCCTCCTGGGAGGCGGTGCGGACGATCCGGTGGATCTTCGCCACAAAGGGGCAGGTGGCGTCCACCACCTCCGCCCCGGTTTGCCGGAGGGCTTCTTCGGTGGCGGCGTCCACCCCGTGGGAGCGGATCACCACTTTGTCCCCCGGCTTGGCCAACTCCGGGGCTTCCAGGATCTTTACCCCGTTTCGGGCCAGATCCTCCACCACCTGGGGGTTGTGGATAATGGGGCCAAGGGTCTTGATGGAACCGCCGGCGGGGAGCAGGTCGTACACCAAATTCACCGCCCGGTCCACCCCAAAGCAGAAGCCTGCGCTTTTGGCTAAGCGAACGGTCACTCTTTCATCACCGCCAGGTTTTCATCTTGGAGCCGCTGCACCACGGCCTGGAGCCGGGCGGCCGACTGGCGCATGGAGTCGGAGTCCTTCTTTTTCCCTTCCAGAATTTCCTGGTTGGGGATCACCGCTCCAAAGCGGATCAGAATGCGGCTGCGGAACTTGGCCTTGTTTTGGTAGGTGATGCACACCGGCACCACGTCCTCCCCGGTCACCGAAGCGATATAAACGACCCCGCCCTTGAACTTCAGCAGCCTGCCGTCTTGACTGCGGGTGCCTTCCGGGAACAGGGCCAGCACCTTGCCGTCCCGCACCACCTTTTTGGCGGTGCGAATGGCGGTCATATCCGATTTTTTCAGGTTCACCGGAAACGCCCCCAGCCCCCGGATAATGGGAGCCAGCACCGGCTTGTGGAACAATTTCTCGTTTGCCATAAAGGTCAGCGTCGTGTCCAGCTTCAGGCCCATCAACACCGGGTCCCAGTAGGATTGGTGGTTGCCCACCAAAATGTAGCCCCGGTCTTTGGGCAGGTTTTCCAAGCCGTAATATTCCAGCTTGAACCACAGCTTGCACACCAGGTTGCAGACCACTTTGGCAAAACGGTAAAACCGTACATTCATAAAGGCAGCTCCTCTCTCAAATTCCCAGATGCCGGCGGATCATGGCTTCCATCAATTCCAGGGACTCCTCCAGGGTATTGCCGGAGGTATCCACCAGCTTTGCGTCCTCAGCCCGGCGCAGGGGGGAGATTTCCCGGTGGGAATCGTCGTAGTCCCGCTGCTTGATGTCGTTTAACAATTTGTCATAGTCCACCGACACCCCTTTGGAGAGGTATTCCACAAACCGCCGTCTGGCCCGGTCTTCGGGGGTGGCGGTGAGGTAGATCTTCAAATCGGCGTTGGGCAGCACGGTGGTGCCGATGTCCCGGCCGTCCATAATCACATTGTGTTCCCCGGCCAATTTCCGCTGGAGCCACAAAAGGTAGTCCCGCACCGCCTTGTGGGCGGAAACCAGGGAGGCGTAACGGCTCATTTCCGGGCTTCGGATCTGGCTGGACACGTCCTTTCCGTCCAGCAGGGTCTGCTGAACCCCCTCCTGGTCAAAACACAGATCTACGGTGATTTCCGGCAGCATATCGGCCACCTGCCGGGAATCGGCGGGGTCGATGCCCCGCAGCCAGGCGGCATATCCCACCGTGCGGTACAAAGCTCCGGTATCCACATAGAGATACCCCAGCTTTTTGGCAGTGAGACGTGCAATGGTGCTTTTTCCAGCCCCGGCAGGGCCATCGATGGCGATAGCAATCACCTGTGATTCTCCTCTCTCCCATTTATACGGTGAAAATCTACAATCGTTCACCTTTCATTATAGCACTGCGGGCGGTGAGAATCAAGAAAAATCCAGGTTTTTTCCGGGTAAAAGGAAGGCAAAGGAAGTAACCGCTCCCAGCCACAGAAGCGGTTACCGAACAAACTGTTTTTCGGGGCCAGCCGTTTCCGGGTTTGCCCCTTTCTTTTCGCATATCCTTTTTCTGCCGTTGTGCCGGGGATACCGAAAGCAAAAACGGAAAGGAAGGCATTCAGGTTGTGGAAAAAGGCTCTTGCTGTTTCAGGATTGACCCGCCCCC
>CAZWNI010000122.1:0-4452 GCA_964635385.1 uncultured Oscillospiraceae bacterium | reverse complement strand
CGACCCCACCAGTTTTTTGTAGAAAAGCGAAACAAGCCTTCGGCGTGTTTCTGACCAAAAACTTTTATGTTTTACTTTTTCGACAGCCTGCCCCATCTTTCCTCAGATGGGGGCTTTCTTTGCCTCCAGTTTCTTTTTCTCCCGCCAGACCGCCCAGAAACAGCACCCCAGCACCAAGGCGTAACACAAATCGGTGGCGATGGCAGCGCCTGCCAGCCCAAGCTGGGGCAGGGGGATCAGCACCAGGTTCCCCGCCAGTTTCACTCCGCTGCCAATCAGCAAAAACCACACCGGCAGATCCGCCCGTCCCAACCCCTGGAGTACACTGTACAGCGGCACCGCCAACCCACAGCAAACCGCCCCCGGCGCCAGAAGCGCCATGGTTTGGGCGATGACCTGCCACCCGTCCTGTGCGCCGTAGAGGATATGGGTAATCAGCGGGGAGGCAAATCCCATGGCAAGCCCTGCGGGGAGGCAGAGCAGGGCGGAAAACCCCACTACCAGTTTTAACTGCCGCCCCATCGAGGCTGCGTTCTGCCCCATTCGGCTTTCGGTGAGGGCGGGCAGGGCTGTTTTTCCCAGCAAGCCGGTAAAGGAGGGAACCAGATGGAATACCGCCAGCGCCATGGTGTAGGCGCCGTACAGGAGTTCGGAAAGCTGCTGGCCCGATTCCAGGGTTTGGGTCAAAGACAGGTATAACTGAGGCGCTGCCGCTGCCGCCCGGCGCACCCCGGAAGGAATGGTGAACAGGTCGATGAGGGAGGTGACGCTGGTGATTATGCTGCTGAAGGTAATGGGAAGGGCCAGTTTCCACAGCCTGTGGATCTGCTGTCGTGAACTTAAAGTCGGGGGCGCCTGTTTGGCCAAAAAGGAGGTTACCGGCGGCTGGTGTTTCAGCAGTAAGCCCAACACCAAAGCCCCCGCCAAAGTGCTTAAGGTGATGCCCAGCAAGGCGGCGGCACTGGCCCAGGGGAGAAGGAGGGCCTGGGCTTCTTCCCAATTTGCCGCAGGCTGCCCCAGGATTTCTCCGGTGCGGGCGTATTCCCGTTTCCCCCACCACAATACCCCCATGGACAATCCCACCGAACAGATTAGCTTCACCCCCGCCTCTGCCACCTGGGACAGAGAGGTGGGGGTCATGTTCCGGGTACCTTCAAAGTGTCCCCGCAATGCGGCCGCCAGGCAGGAAAACAGTACCGCCGGGGCAATCAGCCAAAGACCGGGCTGGCTTTTTGGACTGTGGATCAGGGTGCAGAATACAGGCGACAGACCCAGCAGCAGCAGACAGCCGGCCAGTCCCGCCAAGGAGTACCATTTCAAGGAGCCGGACAGCAGTTTTTTACAGTCGCCATACCGCCCTTGGGCCATGAAAGAGGCGGTGCATTGGCTGGCAGCGCCGGTGAGTCCGGTGACGGTGAGGCCGTAGACCGCGGTAAAAAGGGTATAGGAAGCGGAAAAATACCCCATTCCTGCTGTGCCCAGGATTCGGGATAAGGGGATTTTACACAGCAGTCCCAAAAGTTTCACCAAAAGCATTCCAATGCCCAGCACCATGGCCCCGCTGACGATCGACTGCCGCTTCACCCAGATCCCTCCCCGCTGGTTTCATATATAAGCAGGCTGGGAGGGTTTCATGCTTTTTTCCAAAAAATGCCCCGTGGCTCTTGACAACCGGAAAAAAGCATGCTATATTCTAATTGGCTCATATGAACAAATGCTCATATGATAAATCAAAGGGAAAGGAACGGAACCTATGAAGCCTTGCAGTGAGCCGGCTCAGTGTGAGCGGTGCGACCAGCTCTGCGTCCATCGGCAGATTGTAGATGCGGTAAAGCCCCGGATTCCTCAAGATGAGGTGTTGTACGACGTGGCGGAGCTGTTCAAAGTGTTTGGAGACAGCACTCGGATTAAAATTTTGTATGTGCTGTTTGAGAGTGAAATGTGTGTGTGTGACATTGCAGATCTGCTGGGAATGACCCAGTCCGCCATCTCCCATCAGCTTCGGGTGTTGAAGCAAGCCGGACTGGTGAAATACCGCCGGGACGGAAAGACGGTGTATTATTCCCTGGCAGATGACCACATTATCACCATTTTCAATCAAGGTCTGGAGCATGTACAGGAGTAGGAGGGTGAATTGAATGATGGAAGCGAAGTGCTACTCAGTGCAGGGGTTGGATTGCCCCAACTGCGCTGCGAAAGTGGAGCGGGCCATGGAAAAACTTTCGGAAACCGGCCAGGTGAACCTGGATTTCGCAGCGTCGAAGCTGTATCTCACACCGGCGGAAGGTTACTCACACGCACAGGCGTTAAAAGCCGCCCGGCGCTGCGCCAAAGAAGTGGAGCCGGAGATGAGTATTTTGTCGCAAGACTGCGCCGGAGACGGCGTCGGTTCCCATGAACAGGAAGAAGAAAAGAAACACTCGAAAAAGCCTTTCTTCCTTCGGATTGGCGCCGCCGTGGTTTTGACTGCCGTTGGGATTTTACTGGAAAACGTCTGGACCCAAGTGCCTGGCTGGGTGAGCCTGGTGGTGATGGCCATAGCTTATTTGCTCAGCGGCTATGATATTTTGTGGCAGAGCGTGAAAAACATTCGGCACGGCCAGATTTTTGACGAAAACCTGTTGATGTCCATTGCCTCCATAGGGGCGTTTGCCATTGGAGAGCATATGGAGGGCGTGCTGGTTATGGTGCTCTATCAAATCGGGGAGTTCTGCCAGGATCTGGCGGTGGAAAAGTCCAGGAAGTCGATTGCAAGCCTGATGGACATTCGGCCGGAATCGGCACAGCTGATCACAGAGCAGGGAGTGGTGACGGTGCCGCCTGCGCAGGTGCAGGTGGGGCAGCGCATCCGGATTCGCCCCGGAGATAAAGTACCGTTGGACGGTGTCGTGGAAAGCGGGATTTCCCAGTTGGACACCAAAGCCCTTACCGGCGAATCCATGCCGGTGGAGGTGGAGCCGGGAAGCAACGTGCTCAGCGGCAGCATCAACGGGGACGGACAGTTGATTCTGAAGGTGGAACGCCTTTATGCCGACTCCACCGTCAGCAAAATATTGGAGATGGTGGAACACGCTTCCAGCCGAAAGGCAAAAAGCCAGGAATTTATCAGCCGGTTTGCCAAGTATTACACCCCGATTGTGGTGCTTTTGGCGGTGCTGTTGGGACTTATCCCCTCTCTCCTGTTCCCGGCGCAGTGGGAGGATTGGGTGTACCGTGCCCTGTGCTTTTTGGTGGTAAGCTGCCCCTGTGCCTTGGTGATTTCGGTGCCGCTGAGCTTTTTCGGCGGGATCGGCGGAGCATCTCAAAAAGGCATCCTGATCAAAGGAAGCAACTATTTGGAAACCCTGTCCAAAGTGAATACCGTTGTCATGGATAAGACCGGCACCCTCACCAAAGGAGTGTTTTCCGTCAGCCGGCTTTTGCCTCAACCCGGAACGGATTCCGATACCCTGTTGGCGTATGCGGCGGCGGCAGAAGCCTGCTCCAACCACCCCATGGCACAGTCGGTGACGGCGGCCTATCAGGGGGTTCCCACCCCCGCTGCCCAGGTGCAGGAGTATCCTGGGCGAGGTGTGGAAGTAACCCTTTCAACCGGGGAACAGGTCCTTTGCGGCAACACAAAATTATTGAAGGAACATCAAGTGGCTCTGCCCGATCAGCTTCCCCAGGAAACCAGCGTACTGGTGGCGGTAAACGGCAGTTATTGGGGGGCCGTGGAGCTGGAAGACCAGATGAAACCGGATTCCGCTGACGCCATCAGCCGGTTCCACGCCTTGGGCATTGACCAAACCGTCATGCTTACCGGTGACCGGGAGAGAGTGGGAAAACGGGTGGCGGCCCAATTAGGAATAGACCAGGTCTACTGCCAGCTTCTTCCCCAGGATAAGCTGACCCATTTGGAAACCCTGATGGAAGGGAACAAGGGTGCAGTAGCCTTTGTCGGGGACGGCATCAACGACGCTCCGGTATTGGCCCGTGCTGATGTGGGCATCGCCATGGGCGGCGTAGGAAGCGGCGCCGCCATGGAAGCGGCAGATGTGGTGATTATGACCGACGAGCCGTCCCAGGTGGCCAATGCCATCGCCCATGCCCGGCGCACCATGACCATTGTAAAGGAAAACATTGTCTTTTCCCTGGTCGTGAAGGTTTTGGTGCTGATTCTCACCGTGTTCGGATTGGTGAATATGTGGCTGGCTGTGTTTGCCGACGTGGGGGTCTGCCTGCTGGCGATCCTCAATGCGGTGCGCACCTTGCGGTTGAAGGAAGCCAAAGGGCAGCCTGCAAACCAGCCCTCCATGGCGCCGGAACAGGCTGCGTCAAACAGATCATAAATAGAGATGAAAAGAAGGAACCGTTTTGCAGCGGTTCCTTTTCTGTTTTGTGCTATAGCATACCAGAACGATTGGATTACTGGCAGTTTTCATTCTCTCAAACAAATCAAACACGGCAAAG
>CAZWNI010000121.1:0-4491 GCA_964635385.1 uncultured Oscillospiraceae bacterium | reverse complement strand
TGTTCGCCTGATTTGTGACAATTAACTGGAGTTCTCCTAAAAATTGATTTCCGTGTCCCCCTTCATCGTGACCCTTGATTTTAAGGGGTAAGTATGCTACAATAAACTGAATTCGTTTGTGAAATCCCAAATTCATTACAGGGGGAACCAGATTCATGCAGTATCTCAGTACCAGAGACTCCAAGTGCCGGGTGGAAAGCACCCAGGCCATCAGCCGGGGGATTTCGGTGGAAGGCGGCCTGTTTGTGCCGGAAACGTTGCCCTCCATCACCCTGGATACCATTCAATCCATGGCAGAAATGAGCTATGTGGAGCGGGCCAAGTACGTCCTCTCCCTTTTCCTCACCGACTTCACCCCGGAAGAAATCGCCTACTGCGCCGAAAACGCCTACACGGCGGAAAAATTCGGCAGCGATAAAATCGCCCGGATCAACAAGGTGGAACCGGGAGAATACCTGTTGGAGCTGTGGCACGGTCCCACCTGCGCCTTTAAGGATATGGCGCTGCAAATTTTGCCCTACCTGCTCACCACCTCCGCCAAAAAAGCGGCGGCGGGCAAGGAAATCGTCATTCTGGTGGCCACCAGCGGTGACACCGGCAAGGCTGCGTTGGAAGGCTTCAAGGACGTGCCCGGCACCAAAATGGTGGTGTTCTATCCCCAGGACGGGGTCAGCCAGATGCAGAAGCGCCAGATGACCACCCAGGAAGGGGGCAACGTAGCGGTCTGCGCCATTGAAGGCAACTTCGACGACGCCCAGACCGGGGTAAAGAAGATCTTCACCGACCAGGCAGTGGTGGAAACACTGGCCCGGCACAACATGATCTTCTCCAGCGCCAACTCCATCAACTGGGGACGGCTGCTGCCCCAGGTGGTGTATTACCTGTCCACCTACGCCGAACTGGTAAAAGCCGGGGAAATCACCTTAGGCGAAGCCATCAACGTGGTGGTGCCCACCGGCAATTTCGGCAATATCCTGGCAGCCTACTACGCCAAGAAGATGGGCCTGCCGGTGAATAAGCTGATCTGCGCCAGCAACGCCAACAACGTCCTCACCGACTTTTTGACCACCGGCGTTTACGACCGCAACCGGGCGTTCTACGCCACCACCTCCCCCTCCATGGACATTTTGATCTCCTCCAACCTGGAGCGTCTGCTCTACGACCTCTGCGGACGGGACGACGCCGCCATTCGGGACTGGTTCGGAAAGCTGAGCCAAACCGGCCGGTACGAAGTCAGCGACGAGGTCAAGGCACAGATCCGGGAGCTGTTCTGGGCGGGGTGCTGCGACGATGAGGGCACCAGCCAGACCATCGGGGATACCTTCCGCCAAAACCACTACCTCTGCGACACCCACACCGCCGTGGCCGTGAACGTGTACCATCAATATAAGGAAGCCACCGGGGACCAAACCAAAACGGTGATCGCCTCCACCGCCAGCCCCTACAAGTTTACTTCCAGCGTGCTGGGAGCCATTGCCGGCAATATCCCGGAAGACGAATACGCCCAGATCGACGAGCTGAATCGGATTTCCGGCCTGCCGGTGCCCAAAGCCCTGGCGGAGCTGAAGAATAAGCCGGTGCGGTTTACCGGTTCCATTGAAAAGAGCGAGATGGAAGAAACCGTGCTGAAGCTGCTGGGGATTGGGTAATCCGGACGTGGGGTTCCACCTTCCCCTCCGGCAGCAGAGACCCCTCTGTGTCCATGCCGCTTTGCGTTTGGACGGAGAGGGGTTTTCTGGTATAAAAATACCGCCCGGAAAATCGGGCGGCAGGGGAAATGGGAAAGAAAGCGGCGCCGCCGTTTCCTGCCCATCACTCCGATTTGAGCAAAAAGACTTTACTTCTGCTGTTCAAAGGTATCGCAGATGGTCTGGTCCGCCTTGGTGGCGTAGGACGTGCCCACCCGAATCTGCTGTGCGGTGCAGCCGCACTGCTGGTTGTTGTGGATACAGCTGGTGACGTCACATTTTACTCCCTGCAAGCAGTCGCAGGAATTTCCGGTGCAGTCGTAATTCATGGACATAATAAGGCTCCTTTCCAACGAAAACGTACGACGCCAAACCCCATTGTCCGGCGCTTAGAAGCAGTGTGTGCCGGAAGGCATGGATTATTCCCTGCCCGCCATCATTTTCAAAATGGATTCCCTCCGGTTTTTTGCAGAGCATCAACACGTTGGCAAGCGGAACAAGGGGAATCGGAACGGTCAGGCGGCTGACCGTTCCAAACATCAGAAAGGAGGATCTTGTGAGCTTATATGTATTGGGCGACCCCCATCTTTCCCTGGGCGCACAGAAGCCCATGGACATCTTCGCCGGGTGGGACGGCTATGTCTCCCTGCTGGAAGAAAACTGGAAAAAGACGGTGCAGCCAGATGACACCATTCTGCTGGCCGGGGACATCTCCTGGGCGCTGAAGCTGGAAGAAACCAAGGCGGATTTCGATTTTCTGGAAAGGCTGCCGGGGCGCAAGATCCTGCTCAAAGGCAACCACGACCTTTGGTGGTCCACCAAAAGCAAGGTGGAGCGGTTCTGGGCCGAGCAGGGCTACGCCAGCTTTTCCCTGCTGTTCAACAACGCCTATGAATACGGGGACTACTGCCTCTGCGGCAGCCGGGGCTGGATCAACGAACCGGGGGCGCCCCAGGACAAAAAGATTCTGGACCGGGAAGCGGGGCGGCTGCGCCTGAGCCTTCAGGCGGGAAAAGCCACCGGGAAAACTCCCATTGTCTTTCTCCACTATCCCCCGGTGTACGGCTCCTTGCGGTGCGATGAGATGATGGAGGTGCTGCTGGAGTACGGGGTGAAGCGGTGCTATTACGGCCACCTTCACGGCAAGGACACCTTCCGGGGTGCGGTCAACGGCGTCCGGGAAGGGATTGAATTCACCTTAATCAGCGCCGACTACCTGCACTTTCAGCCTAAATTGGTGGAAGAATAAGAACCGACGGGCTTTTTTCGGCAAAACGATTGATTCTTTGCACATATTATGGTATACTAATTACTTGATTGCGGGCGTCTTTTGCATGGAAGGGTTTTCCAAAAGCGCCCGGCCAGTAACAGTCATCTGGCGGGCAGAGGGAGTTTGCCAGCCCAGGAAAGGAACGATTCAACGTGATAAAGCCAAACATCTACCGCACCCACAGCTGCAACGATATCCGGGAAAAGGACATCGGCAGCGTGGCGCGGGTAGCCGGCTGGGTAGAAAATATTCGGGACCACGGCGGCGTCATCTTTTTGGACGTGCGGGACCAATACGGCGTGGTGCAGGTGGTAATCCACGACGAAGCCATGCTCAAGCAGGTGAACCGGGAATGCACCGTCACCGCCTGCGGGCCGGTGGTGAAGCGGGACGAGGACACCATCAACCCCAAAATCGAAACCGGCACCGTGGAGATCCGTGCCACCGAGCTTACCGTGCTGGGAAAATGCGAAAATGTGCTGCCCTTTGAAGTGGCCGCCTCCACCGAAGTAAAGGAAGAGGTGCGGCTGAAATACCGCTACCTGGACCTGCGCAACAAAAAAGTCCACGACAACATTCTGTTAAGGAGCCGGGTCATTGCGTTTTTGCGTCAGAAAATGACCGAGATGGGCTTTCTGGAGATGCAGACCCCTATCCTCAGCGCTTCCAGCCCGGAAGGGGCCAGGGACTATCTGATCCCCTCCCGGAAGCACCACGGAAAATTCTACGCCCTGCCCCAGGCCCCTCAGATCTTCAAACAGCTTCTGATGGTCAGCGGCTTTGACAAATACTTCCAGGTTGCCCCCTGCTTCCGGGACGAAGACGCCCGGGCGGACCGCAGCCCCGGAGAGTTTTACCAACTGGACTTCGAGATGGCCTTCGCCACCCAGGAGGACGTGTTTGAGGCAGCGGAAGAGCTGCTCAGCGCCACCTTTGCCAAGTTCAGCAGCAAAAAGGTGTCCCCCGCCCCCTTCCCCCGGATCGCCTACCAGGAGTGCATGGTGAAATACGGCACCGACAAGCCAGACCTCCGCAACCCCCTGGAGATTGTGGACGTGTCCGATTTGTTTGTGGACAGCAGCTTCAAGCCCTTCTGCAACAAGTGCGTCCGGGCCATCAAGGTCCCCGGCATGGCGGGCAAGTCCAAGGGTTTCTTTGAAAAGATGGAAAAATATGCCCTGGAAATCGGCATGAAGGGATTGGGTTACTTCAAGGTCACCGAGGACTACAAGTATCTGGGCCCCATCGACAAATTCTTAAACGACGACCAGCGCCTGGAGCTGAAAAACCGGTGTGAACTGGAGCCGGACTGCGTGCTTTACTTCATCGCCGACAGCAAGAAGGAAGCCCCCCGTCTGGCGGGAATGATCCGCCAGGAAGTGGCCAAGCGCATGGATCTGATTGACCAGGACAGTTTCCGGTTCTGCTTTGTGGTGGACTTCCCCATGTACGAGCAGGACGAGGAAACCGGCAAGATTATCTTTACCCACAACCCCTTCTCCATGCCCCAGGGCGGACTGGAAGCCCTCACCA
>CAZWNI010000120.1:0-4499 GCA_964635385.1 uncultured Oscillospiraceae bacterium | reverse complement strand
TGCATACCTTTCCTATTTTCGGAAAAGCTACTTCCAAACCATCTCCCGAAACAGAAAGGATGCGCAAGGTTATGACCCCTGAAATTCGACTTTTGCCCAACGGCGACGGCAGCTACGACCTGGTACTGGAGTATTCCCGCTGGGATGCGGAATTCGCAGGCGGCTTTGATTTCCGCCGGTATTGGCGGCGCCCCTCTAAATCCTTAGCCCACCGGGTGCGGCAGGCAGCGGAAGGGGTGAAGATCCGCAGTGTCAAGGTGCTGCTTTCCGGCGTGCTGGTGGCTACCCTGGCTTTTTCCGCCTTCACCACCGCCCTGGCGGCTTCCAACAAATACACCATGGGCTATCTGTACACCGGCACCGACCGGCAGCAGGTGGAGTACGTCAACCAAACCGGGGACTCCCTGGACGTGGTCTCCCCCAGCTATTTCGACATTGACCAGGACGGCAGTTTGGTGCTGAACACCCCCAGCAGCTATTTTGTGGAGCAGATGCACCAAAGCGGGCGGAAAGTGGTGCCCTTTTTAAGCAATCACTGGAACCGCACCGCCGGCATCAATGCCCTCAAGGACGTGGAAACCCTTTCCAGCCAGATCGCCGGGTATGTGGAGCAGTACAACCTGGACGGGGTGAACGTGGACATTGAAAACGTCACCCACAACCAACGCAGCCAGTACACCCAGCTTGTACGGCTGCTCCGGGAAAAGATTCCCTCCCACAAAGAGGTATCGGTAGCCGTGGCCGCCAACCCCAACGGCTGGACCGAGGGCTGGCACGGCTCCTACGACTACGCCGCTTTGGCCCAGTATGCGGACCACCTGATGATCATGACCTACGACGAGCATTACGAAGGGGGCGACGCCGGGCCGGTAGCAGGAATTGACTTTGTGGAGCAGTCCATTCAATACGCCCTGCGGTACACCACCCCGGATAAAATTGTCATCGGAGTGCCCTTCTACGGCCGGGTGTGGGGGGTGGACAACACCCGAGTCCAGGGCCAGGGCGTGAGCATCAAGACCATTCAGAACATTCTGGACCAGTGCCCCTCCACCGTCACCTACGACACCGCCAGCCAGTCGGTGAAGGCGGAATTTACCATCCGCCAGGGAGATTCCTTCACCGTAGGCTCCAACCTATCCCTGACTCCGGGAAACTATGTGGTGTGGTACGAAAACCACGATTCCTACCAGGAAAAGCTGGCCTTAATTGAAACATACGGCCTGAAAGGGGCGGGAGCCTGGGCTTTAGGCCAGGAAGACGTGAGCATTTGGGACCACTATGACAACTGGGTGGACGGCGAAAACCAGAATACCGGTTCCGGGGACAGCCAGTCTCCCTCCCAGCCGGGAGGCTTCTACGAAGTGAAGCAGGGGGACACCCTGTGGAAAATCGCCCAGGAACAACTGGGCGACGGCAATCGTTACCGGGAAATTATGGAACTTAACGGCCTGACCGAAACCGAAATCTTTCCCGGCGACCTGCTCCGGCTGCCCGGTTCTTCCGATGACACCCCTTCCACCCCGGACACTTCCCCTTCCTACACGGAATACACCGTCCAGCAAGGGGACAGCTTGTGGAAGATTTCCCAGGCACAGTTGGGAGACGGCAGCCGTTACCGGGAAATTATGGAGCTTAACGGCCTGACCAGCGAAGTCCTCACACCGGGACAGGTGCTGCGGATTCCCTCCGATTCCGGCGCTTCCTCCACGCCTTCCACTCCCTCTGCCCCCGTCTACCGGGAGTACACCGTCCAGCAGGGGGATTCCCTCTGGAAAATCGCCCAGGCGCAGCTGGGAGACGGCAGCCGCTACCGGGAGATTGTCAGCCTGAACAATCTGCAAAACGAAACCGTCTACCCTGGGCAGATCATTCAGTTGCCGAAATAAAAAAGTTCCCGAGACCGGGTTTGGTCTCGGGAGATTTTTTGCAGGAAGAAAAAGGACGGAAGCCGTTCCTCCCGTTTCCCCTTCCAGAATTGCGGCGTCACTGTACCTGAACGTACTCCTGGCTCACATAACCCCAGTTTCCCTCCACGTCCACCTGCACCCAGCCGCTGGGGAGAATGCAGATGATCCGGAACAGGTTGCCTTTGTTCAGCTTGCGCTTGATGCTGTAATTTAATCCTGGGCCGCTGCGCACCCGGACATCGTTGCCGGTGCAGCTCCCCACTTTATAGGCACTCAGCCCCGCTTTGTCCAGATATTGGTTCACCATCCATCCGGCGACGGAATCCTTCTGCACCTTGCTCCAGCCCCAGCCGTCGTCCGCCAGCCAGGTGAGGGTGTCCCCGGTGTTGGCTTGAGTAAGGACGGCGGCGGCAGTATGGGCTTCGGCGCGGATATTCACCCGGTCTCCGGTACAGCGGACAGCGCTGTTGACCTCCGGCGTTTCAGCGACAACGGCAGTGTCACCGTAGAGACTGCCGATTTCGGCGGGAAAATCCCTGGTGCAGCGGTCCAAATCTACATTTCCATTGATTCCCGCCACGCTGCCGGTACTGGTGTACTGGTGCATATCCCGCTTCAGGGTGGTGTTATAGGCTTCCCGGTAATCCGCCAGCCAGATGGTGTATTTGGCCGCCAACAGGTCGAAATTCAGGTAGTTGGTAAACCAGTTGGTGTTGGCGTACACCCCCGCCCAGTACCCCGCCTGCTCGATGGCGGTACAGAAAGTCTGGGCGATCTGGGTGCAGACCTCCCGGCCCAGGGCGGCGGTGGTCTGTTCCTCCAAATCGTAATAAATGGGAAAATCAAACTGCTTGCCTTGAATGCAGTTCAAACAGGCGTTGGCTTCCTTGGCGGCGTCCTCCACGCTGTCGGCGTAGGAGTACCAATAGGCCCCGATGTGCAGTCCCACGGCTTTGGCGGCAGTGTAAAATTCATCAAATTTCCGGTCCTTCTGGGAGGTTTCCCGGCCGTATCCGGCCCGGAGGATCACCCCATAGATCCCGGCGTTTTTCACTGCCAGAAAGTCGGAGACAGTGTTGTGGTGAGAAAGGTCGATGAGTTGAAATTCAGCCATTGGAAGATTCCTCCTTTTCAGTATCCTTTTTTGGCACGGTGTAGGTTAAGGCTGTTTGACTGTCTTTCAGCCCGGCGGTGGTGGGGTCGTTGACGGCGCTCCAGACCCCCCACAAGCAGCTCACCAGCAGATAGGGGTTGCTGAGAATCCCCCAAAGCAACTGTCCCACTCCCTGCCAGCTGGTTAGATCCGCCGGCTGAAGGCTGTGGTAGGTGAGGGCTGTCAGAAGGATAGTGCCGGCTACCTGCACCCAAAAAACAGGATTTTTTATTCTTGTGATCCAGTTGATCTGATTCATTGTTCCTTCTCCTTTCCGTCCATCCCAGGTTCCCCCAGGGCCGTACTGCATTTTATGCGCCTGCTGCCGAGAAGGTCACCGTCGTCCCCCTTTCCAATCCGGGTGCGATTCATACCTGCTTGTCCTCACCCTGAGCCGCACCCCACAGTTTTAGTGTAGAACATATGTTTCTTTTTGGCAACAGGTTTTTTCCATGCAAGAGGAATGCGACCTGTTTTTGGGACTGTTTTTGCAAAAAGCCTTCCGTTCCCCGCCCATCGGCAGGAATTTGACAAAACCGTGGAAACAGGATATACTACCAAAAGCGAGCGAAGGATGCGGCAGCGCTAAGGCCGGCGACGGTACAGCGAGGAAAGTCCGAGCATCACAGGACAGGGTACCTGCTAACGGCAGGCGGAGGCGACTCTAGGGCCAGTGCAACAGAAAGAAACCGCAGCGAACGCTGTAAGGATGGAAAGGCGAGGTAAGAGCTCACCGGCGTCCGGGAGACCGGGCGGCCATGTAAACCCTACCCGATGCAACACCGACCGGGATGTTATGGTTGGTCCGACCGTCCCAAAAGGTGGCACAGAGCAGCGGCGGCGACGCCCTGCCAAGATAGATTGCCGCAGCAACAGAACTCGGCTTACTTCTTCGGTCGCTGCTGTTTCCGCCCGGATTCGGGCGGAATTTTTTTGCGCCAAAATCAGCCATTGATATGACTAAAACTGAGTGGTTTTGGCAGACAATTCCCATTTCTTCTCAAAACCGCTGTCACTTCCCCTTCCTTTCCCCGGCAGATTCGGGCTTAATAGAAATTTGTTCAGACAATTTGACCGTTTTCAAGTATTCGGTTGTCTGAAACGAGCAAAACGAGCAAAATCAGTCATCAGTCAAAAGGCATTTCGGTGAAAAATCCGGCGTATATTTTTGGATTTTTGGGAATAATTTTATTATAGTTGAGCAGATTGCTGGATAAATTTCGACATTGTCGATGAATTTATGTAAATTGCACAAATTTTAAGATGAAAGTTTGTTACTGATTTTGACCGATTTTGATTGACTCTTGCTCGTTTGCATGATAAAATAAGGGCGATGAAACGGCAAAGAGGTGAGAAAACCATGTTGACCCAGGAACGGCACAGCGAAATCGTCAAGATTGTCAACGAACGCAAATCCGTCTCGGTGGTGGAACTGGCCC
>CAZWNI010000119.1:0-4525 GCA_964635385.1 uncultured Oscillospiraceae bacterium | reverse complement strand
GGGCTTAGGTTGGTGTTGCCTTTTTGCGGCCTGCACTGCCCTTTTTTCGATGTTTCGCATAAATTTTTCTTGCATCACCTACTTGACTTCATACCATTGGACTTTGTTTTCACAAAAATTTCATGGGCATTATATCATATTTTCATATCTATCACAAGAGCAAACCGGAAGGAAGGTTTTTCTAGGAGTGGAGATAGGGTGAAAAATAGGGTGCGCTGTTCAAGTAAAATATTACCAAATGAACCCGCCCTGGGTTTGACATGGGGCATGGGGGGTGGTAAGATGAAGGAAACACCGCCTGCCGGCGGTAAAAAGTTTCTGCCGAAGGAGTTTTTTCATGGCTGAATTTACCCTTACCACCTCCCAGAAAAACGCCATCTGCGCCGATGGGGGCAGCCTTTTGGTCAGCGCCGCCGCAGGCAGCGGGAAAACCGCCGTCCTCACCCGCCGGGTGATGCGTATCCTCTGCGACGAAAAGCTGCAATTAGACCCCGCCAAGCTGGTGGTGGTGACCTTCACCCGCTCCGCCACCGCCGAGATGAAGCAGCGTATCCGCCAAGCCCTGGCCCAGCAGGCCCGGCAGCACCCCGGCGACCCTTTTTACCAGCGGCAGCTCCTTCTGCTGGGGGGAATGAAGCTGTCCACCATCGACGCCTTCTGCCAGCAGTTGGTGAAGGAGCAGTTCCAGCAGTTGGGGATCTCTTCCCGGTTCCGGCTGGGGGAGGAGCGGGAATTAAACCAGATGGCCCAGGACTGCCTGGACCAGATGCTGGAGCAGCGGTGCAGGGAACAGGACCCCGCTTACAGCCTGCTGGCAGAAGTGCTGGCCCAGGACGGGGAACACCGTTTGGAGCAGGCGGTGGAACAGCTTTGGGATTTTCTGGATTCCTACCCCTTCCCGGAGGTGCAGCTTTCCGCCATGCTGGAACTGCTGAAAAACCCCGGCTCCCCGGAGGACTCCCCCTGGGGGAAGGTGCTGCTGCCTCTGCTGACCCACCGGGCCGGGGCGTTGGCCCAAAGCCTGGAGTCCCTTCAGCCGATGTTGGAGGACGACGCCCTGTTCGGCTCCGCTTCAGTGGATCATTTCCATGCGCTGCTGACCTTCGCCCAAAAACTGCTTCAGGCGTTAAAAGAGGGAAACTGGGAGCAGGGCGTTTTGCTGCTGCGCAATTTCAAAGCCGGGCAATGCAGGCCCCGGCAGAAACTGGAGGACCGTTCCCCGGAGCTGATCCAGGCACTGGAACAGCGCAAACAGGTTCTCAAGGGGCTGGAAGAGCTGCAAAATCTGCTCTGCTGCACCGGCGAAGAATTTCAGCAGGATTTGGACTGGCTCCGGCCGCAAATGGAGGCTCTGGGTCAGCTATACCTGGATTTCACCCGGCGGCTGAACCGGGAAAAGGAAAAGGCCCAGGTCTACTCTTTTTCCGACCTGACCCGTATGGCGGTGCAGCTATTGGTGGTCCGGGAGGGGGAGGAGTATGTGAAAACCGACCTGGCCCGGCGGCTGAACCGGGAGTACTACGCCATTATGGTGGACGAGTGCCAGGACATCAGTGCGGTGCAGAACCTGTTGTTCTGGGGTTTGGCCAAAGGCCCGGACCGGGTGAAGGCAGACAGCCCGGCGTATTTGACCGGCAGTGAAAACCTGTTTTTGGTGGGGGACGTGAAGCAGTCCATCTACCGCTTTCGCCGGGCCACCCCGGAGCTGTTTGTCCGCCGGGGAGAGCTGTACCGGGATTACCGGCAGGAGGGGGATTTCCCCGGACGAATCCTCCTTTCCCACAACTTCCGCAGCCGGGACACCGTCTGCCACGGGGTGAACCTGGTGTTCTCCCGAACCATGTCCAGGCTGCTGGGGGATCTGGATTACACCCAGGAGGAGTGGCTCAATCCCGGCGCCCAGTACCCTCCGGCCCAGGAGATGGAGGCGGAGCTCTGCCTGGTGGAGCAAACCGATGCCTTTACCCAGGCGGACTACATTGCCCGGCGGGTCCGCACCATGCTGGAGCAGGGCTTTCTGGTCAGCGACGGGGATCAGCTCCGCCCCTGCCGTCCCGGGGATTTCTGCGTGCTGCTGCGAAGCACCGCCGGGGCCGCCGCAGAATACCGCCGTGCCTTTGAGCAGGCGGGGGTGCCCCTCTTTGCCCAGCAGCAGCAGGGGTACTTCGATTCCTACGAGGTGGCGGTGATGCTGCAGTTTTTGCGGATCTTGGACAACCCCCTCCAGGACATTCCCATGGCGGCGGTGCTTCTTTCCCCCATGGTGGGGTACACCCCTGCCCAGCTTGCCCAACTGCGCAGCACCGGCCCGGAGCAGCCCCTTTACCGGCTGCTGCTCCACCGGCAGGACCCGGCGGACGAGAAGTTCCTCTCCCTGTACCGGCGCCTTCGAATGCAGGCGGCCCTGCTTCCGGTGGACCGGCTGCTGCGGCTGATCTACGACGCCACCGGCTTCTACTATATGGTGGCGGGAATGGAGGACGGCCGCCGGAAAGGGGCCAACCTTCAGCTTCTGGTCAGCTACGCCCAGGACTACCAGTCCGGCAGCCACCGGGGTCTGGGAGGGTTTGTCCGGTACTTGGACCGGGCCATTCAGCGGCAGGAACGGTTTGAGTGCGCCAACATTCAAACCGGAGAAGCGGTGGAGCTGATGACCATTCACAAGTCCAAGGGGCTGGAATACCCCATCTGCTTTGTGGCCCAGTTGGAGCGCCGGTTCAACCAACAGGATTTGCAGCAAACGGTACTGCTCCACGGGGAACTGGGAATGGCCATGCCGGTGATCCGCCCCCAGCGGGGACAGCGGTACGACAACCTGCCTTTGGTGGGGGTGCGCCAGGCCATTCGCCGGGAAAACCTCAGCGAAGAGCTGCGGGTGCTGTATGTGGCCATGACCCGTGCCAAGGAAAAGCTGATTTTAGTGGGAGCCGACCCGGAGCCGGAGCAGCTTGCCTCTTTGGTTCGGCAGGGTCAGGGAAAGGTAAGCCCCTACGACTATTTGTCCCAGAATTCCGCCCTGAGCTGGCTGCTGCTGGCTTTGGGGGAGGAAGAGTCCCTGCAGGAATTGTTAAAGCCCGCCCCTAAGCAGGAACCCTCCCTGGCGGAGCTGGCCCAGGCTTTTCCGGAGGACAAGGTACTGGTGCGCCGGGCAGCCGCTCCGGAGGAGGCGCAGCAGCCGGAAACCGCTGCCGTTCAGCCCCCTCAGGCAGATCCGGAATTAGAGCGGAAACTGGCGGCCCAGATGGAGGAGGAGTATCCCTTTGAGGAGGACACCCGCCTGCCGGCCAAGCTGTCGGTGACCCAGCTTGTGCGCCGCCAAACCGGGAAAGAGGAACTGGAGCCTTTCGCCCTGCCCCAGACAGGAGGGCTGACCGCCGCCCAGCGGGGCACCGCCACCCACCGGGTGCTGGAACTGGGGGATTTGTCCGCCCTGGCCCAAAACCCGGAAGGGGAGATCGCCAGACTGACCCGGGAAGGGCTGCTCACCGAAGAAGAAGGGAAAAGCGTGTCCCGGAACGCCATTCAGGGGCTGTTTGCTTCCCCGGTGGGAAGGTGGCTGGGGCAGGCCAGACAGGTGTACCGGGAATACCCCTTCCTCTGCGACCTGTCCGCCCAAAGCCTGGAAACCGGCGTCCCCCGCTCCGGCAAGGGGGAGAAAAGCCCCCTGCTGCTCCAAGGGGTGGTGGACCTGATTCTGGAGATGGAGGACGGGGCCATTCTCATCGACTACAAAACCGACCGGGTCAGCGCCCCGGAGGAACTGGCGGAGCGCTACCGCACCCAGCTTTTCTGCTACAAGCTGGCGGTGGAGGAATATCTGGAACAGCCGGTGACAGGGTGTTACCTCTATTCCTTCGGGCTGGGGCGGCTGGTGGAAGTGGAGACAGGGGAAGAAGGAAAGTGATGGAGCGGCGGGCTCTTTGCCGATTCCTTGAATTTTTCCCGACGGGGGAGTATACTGTCTCCAGAACAGAACCAAAGGCTCTCCTGAGGCTTCGAGGACACCAAAAAGAAATCAGGGAAGGAAGTGCGGCTATGGCAAAATCGGCCAAAACCAATGTGATGCGCCTGCTGGATCAGGCCAAGATCCCCTACACCCACCGGGAATACGACATCTCCGACGGGCTGATCGACGGCGTCAGCGTAGCCAAAAAGCTGGACCAGGACCCGGCCCGATGCTTCAAGACACTGGTGGCCCGGGGACACAGCGGGGGCTACCATGTGTTGCTGCTGCCGGTAGGGGAGGAACTGAACCTGAAAAAAGCCGCCAAAGCCGCCGGGGAAAAGAGTGTGGAACTGCTCCATGTCAAGGAACTGCTGCCCGTTACCGGCTACGTTCGGGGCGGGTGCAGCCCCATCGGCATGAAAAAGCCTTTCCCCACCCTGGTTGACCAAAGCTGTCTGGAAGGGGAGGAAATGAGGATCAGCGGGGGCAAAAAAGGGGTGCAGATCACACTCTCCCCCCAAGACCTGCTGACTTACACCGGGGCAAAAACGGCTTCGCTGACCGGAAAAGCGGATTGAT
>CAZWNI010000118.1:0-4537 GCA_964635385.1 uncultured Oscillospiraceae bacterium | reverse complement strand
TTTTTGTAAAAAGCTGCACCAAAAACTTTTATGTTTTACTTTTTCGACAACCTGCGCAAAAAACTTCAAGGTTCCCCCAGCACCATAGGCTGCACCTGCTTCCCTTCCAGCGCTCCCCACAAGGTCTCCTCCAGCTTGGAGAAATCCGCCACTAAACTGGCGGGCTTCTTGGCGCTGTTGTCCTGCCGGTAAGGGACAAAATAGTAGTGCCTGCGGTTTTGCAGCGCCGCCAGATTTTGAGCGGCTCCCGCCAAAGCATCGTTGGTGGATACCCCCACCACCACCGGCCTGCCGCCCCGCAGATGGCTCTTCACCGCCATGGTCACCGGGGTGTCCACAATGGAGTGGGCCAGCTTTGCCAGGGTGTTTCCGGTACAGGGAACCACCGCTAAAATGTCGGTCATTCCTTTGGGGCCGATGGGCTCCGCCTGGGGAATGGTAAGGATAGGGTCCCGGCCGCTGATCTGCTTCAGCCGTGCCAGGTGGTCCGCCGCCTTCCCGAACCGGGTGTCCAGCCCGGCGGCGTTGAAGGAAACGACAGGCAGCAGGGAAAAGCGCCGGGTCAGCCCTTCCAGCTGGGCGAACACCTTTTCAAAGGTGCAGAAGGACCCGGTGACGCACACCCCCAAGACCGGTTTGCTCATGCCTGCTCCCCTCCTTCCGGCCAATGTTCCTGCAAGATTTCCAGTATCGTTTCTCCCAACAGCCGTCCCGCCTGCCCTGGGAACCACTTCCCCGGCAGTCCCGGTTCCAGCCGGGCGGCAACCCCTAAGTCCTGGGCGGCGGCAAAGTCCACTCCGCCGGGAGCGGAGGCCAGATCCAGCACCAGGGTTTCGGCGGGAAGCCCGTTCAATTCCCGCCGGCCCAGCACCGGGGCGGGGATAGTGTTGATTAAAAGGCCGGCCCGGCTCAACGCCGGTTCCATCTGATCCAAAAACAGGGTTTCCGCTCCAGCCTGTTCTGCCAAGGCAAGCTGAGCGGAGCTGCGGGCGGCGGCGGTTACCTTCGCCCCCCGTTTTTTCAGCACCGGCCAAAGAGCCCGGGCCACCCGTCCGCCCCCCAGCACCAGCACCCGTCTGCCTTTCAGACAGATTCCGTCCTCCATTCCCAACAGCACCGGCACCGCTTGGGCGGTGAGCTTGGCGTTTTCCCACACCAGGCGTTCCCGCTCCATCACATCTTCCACCGGATAGCCCAAAGACTGAATGGCGTCCCGATGGGTTTTGGAAAAGGCTCCGCCCACCACCAATCCTCCCGGCTTGACCCGGCTCAGCAAGGGGATCAGCTCCAGGGGCGGCCCCTCCAGCACAGGCACCTGTCCCCGGCGCAAAGCGGGAAGGGGGAGCAGCAGCCCGTCGTAGGAAAGGCCGGCAGGGTCTCCTTCCCCCAAGCCCAGGGTATCCAGCTGCCATGGCCCTTTTCGGAGCATCGGCAGCAAGGCAAGCTGGCGGCGGTCGCCTCCGGCAGCCAAAAGCGTCTTGTAAGTCAAAATAATCTCCTCCCATGGGAAAGAAATGTAGTTTCGTTTTTGCATATCCTATGAAGGGGAAGGGGAAATGGTGCCAGGCAGACGCCTCCCTTTGCCGAAAAGAAAAACGAAAAAGCGCATCTTTGGGAACACGCTTTTTCGTTTTGCAGCAATATCAAGTTACAGGCTCCTTGCCGCCCGTTATCTCATTCAGTCTTGAAAAGGTTCGCCGTCCGGGGAAACGTCGTCCTGCTCTACTGCCTGGTGATAGGCGGCCAGAATCCTTTCTTCCAGTTCCTTGCGTCCCTGTGTGGAGATGGGGTGGACCACATCTCGATAGATTCCAGTCTCCTCCCGCCGGCTTGGCATGGCCACAAACAAACGGTTTTGTCCTTCAATCACCTTGATGTCATGTATGGCAAGGGAATGATCCACCGTAATGGACACAACGGCCCGCAATCGGCCTTCATTCATCAGCTTGCGAATTTTGATATCGGTGATGTTCAACATAAGTTTACCTCCAAAAAGTGCTTATACAAGCCGTTCACCCCGGCCTGAATAGTCTATTCCGTCTCAGGAAAGTACTTCAGGAGTTGTATACACTATGATGTCCAACGCCAATCCATCCGATGATTCCTCTCGAGTGTCGATTTGTGAAGTGAGTTACAGAGGAGTACGGCAGCACTCCAAAACCTGGTTTAGTTTCAGCGGTCCGCCGAACAAATCCAGCGCACTGCCAATGGTAATGTGAATCCGATCATCTCCCAATCCTTTGATCTGCCGGACGTCCTCCAAGGTGTGAATGCCGCCGGCATAGGTGCAGGGAATCTTTCCCCAGCAGGACAAAAGTTTCACCAGACCAAGCTCTACGCCGGACTGTCTGCCCTCCACGTCTACCCCGTGAACAAGAAATTCATCGCAGTAGGCGCTCAGGCGGTCCAGCAAAGCCGGGGTCAGGGGAACCCGGGTAAACTTCTGCCAGCGGTCGGTGACGATGTAATACTCGCCCTCCCGCTTGCGGCAGCTTACGTCCAGCACCAAACGGCGCTTGGAGCAGAGCTGCTCCAAACGGCGCAGACGCTCCCAGCACACCTCGCCGTCCCGGAACACATAGCTGGTGACGATGACATGGCTGGCGCCCCAATCCAGAAACTGGCGGGCATTTTCCGGAGTTACCCCGCCGCCTAGCTGCAATCCGCCTGGAAACGCAGAAAGAGCCAGGCGGGCCTGATCCAGATCCGTCGAATAGTGGGGGCTGGTTTGGGGATTCAGCAGGATCACATGGCCCCCTGTGAGATGTAAGTCCCGATACAGAGAAGCGTAGTAAGCCCCGTCGTGAAAAGAGACAAAGTTCTCCTGCGCCCGGTCTCCCTCGTCCGAGAGGGCGCCGCCCACAATCTGTTTCACCTGCCCGTTATGAATGTCGATACATGGGCGAAACTGCAACTTTTTCTCCCTTCTACCGGCTTCCTGCCGAGGGGAAATCCCAGGCCGTCTTTCTCCGGTGTAAAAAACAAGTTTGTCCTTCTAATAATATATTACCCTGTTCGTCCCGAAAATGCAAGAGATTTTCTGTCTTTTGGCATTTTTCACAACATTTTTGTTGTTTTTTGGGCTCACCTTTGTTTTTCAAAAAAGATACCATACCCTTCCAATACGCAATCGAACTGCCTCGTCAAACCCTTCAGAACAAAAAGCGGTCAACCCTGTAAAAGAGTCAACCGCAGTCAGGCCAAGCCAGCCAACGCTCCCTCAGCGAAGCTGTCCCCGGAACACAGGGGTCAGGGGCTTGTAAAGAAAGAACACCGCAGCCCCGCTGAGCAGCCCCTTCACCAAAGTAAAGGGGGCGTTAAAGACGCACAGGCACTGAAGCAGATCTCCGGCCCCCGGCCAGATGGCCCGGTACATACTCAAGATGGCTTCCTCCGGCATAAAGTTCATGTACACAGGGTAGCTGATGAAGTAGTTCACCGGGACGCTCACCAAGGCCATAAACACCGCTCCGGCCACAGCCGCCAGCACGGCTCCGGCACGGCTCTGCATTTTCCTGTAAATCAGCCCCGCAGGGATCATCATGGCGGCCCCCATCAAAAAGTTGCACAGCTCCCCTACCCCGGCGGTGGTGGTAAAGAGCAGGTTCACCAGGTTTTTCACCAGGCAGACCACGATCCCTTCCACCGGCCCCAAGGTAAAGGCGGCCAGCAGAGCGGGCAGCTCCGACAGGTCCAGTTTGATGAAGCTGGGCATCAGGGGCGCCGAAAAGCTGATGAACATCAGCACGGAAGCCACAGCGGACAGCATGGCGCAGACGGCGATGTTCCGGACGCTGAAATGATAGCTGCGGCGGGTTTGGACATTTGCCAACACAAAAACACCTTCTCCTTTTCGTGGCTGGAACCGCCCCGCTGCCGGGCGTGTCCCATGAAAAAAGCCTGCCGCCGGTTTGGCAACAGGACATACCAATGAGAAAAACCGGACCCAATGCACCGCTTCCGGGAACCTTCTTTGGCAGCAATCCCCGAAGGTGCAGCAGGTGTAACAGTTCTTCTTTCGTCCGGACTATACCGTTGGTCGGGGAGTTGCACCCCATCGGCCGGGAAACCCCGGTTCGCGGACTATACCGCCAGTCAAGAATTGCAGCCCGAAGGCCGCTCACTTTGCCCTGAAGAATTGGGAGAATGGCTGGTTCTTCTCAATCCTTGATTTGGTTGCAGGTATAGTATATGCCGCAGAGGGAGATTTGTCAAGAGGAAAAAGAAGGCGCACTTCCCAAAAGGAAAGTGCGCAAAAACATCTGTTGAAACACAACCCTGTTCCCTTAAAACAGGGTGCAGGCTGTAGAAAAACCCTCAATATCGTGAGACGACAGGGGTAGATGGAAATCTTGCCTCCCTCTGACGAGGGAGGTGGCCAGCGCGAAGCGCTGGACGGAGGGAGAGAGAAGCAATATTATTTGCGCTATTTAAGGATAGTGCGAATTTTATCGTCTTCTCTCCCCCAGTCTGCTTCGCAGACAGCCCCCTCATCAGAGGGGGCCAAGGCCGCCAAGACCCTTTTTCGACAGCCTGA
>CAZWNI010000117.1:0-4538 GCA_964635385.1 uncultured Oscillospiraceae bacterium | reverse complement strand
TTCCCGCACCATCGACGTCCATGTAAAGCGCCTCCGGGAGAAGCTGGAAGGAGTTTCCGACCAGTGGAGCCTGAAAACGGTGTGGGGCGTGGGCTATAAGTTTGAAGTGAAGGAATAACGGCTGCGGTTTGCAGCAGGAGGGGATCTCCGTCAGCCTGCTGGGCACGGGGGTCCCTTTTGCTTTGGAGGAATCGGGGAAAAGAAGTCATGCAGCGAAGTATCATCTTAAAATACTTTACCATTTATCTGGCGCTGGTGCTGCTGAGCATTGTCGTTCTGGGGGCAGGGATTATGGCCTTTGCCACCATGTATTTTAAGGACGAAAGCTACCAACAGCTGGAAGCCTGCGCCCAAAAGGGCAGCCAGCAGATCACCCAGTCGCTGGACGAAAATGTCAGGCTGGATCAAGATTTGGTGACGGATTATTTGTGGGTCTTGGCTTCCAGCGTCAGCGGGGAACTGCTGATCACCGATTTGGACGGCACCCTGCTGCTCAGCTCCCAGCCGGATTCCCTTTTGGTGGGTATGCAGGTGGACAACCGCATCTTGGAGCAGCTCCGCACGGAGGGAAGCTATCGGGAAATGGGGTATTTGGGGGGCTTGTATTCCTCCCATTACAATACCGTGGCCCTGCCCATTTATGACCAGTCCCAGCAGCCGGTTGGATACTTTTTCGCCTGTGCGCCGGCAGGGGAGCCGCTGAATTCCTTTTTGCTGGACTGCTTGCAGGTGTTTTCGGTGGCGTCGGTGGTTGTGCTGGCGGTGGTGTCGGTGATTATCTATTTCGTCTCCCGGCAGTTGGTGAAGCCCCTGCGGCAGATGAGCGAAGCGGCGGCGAAAATGAGCAGCGGGGACTTTTCCCAGCAGCTTATGGTGGATTCCGACGATGAGCTGGGACAGTTGGCTTTGGCCATGAACCATATGGCCCAGTCCCTGTCCTCCCTGGAAACCATGCGCCGCAGCTTTATCTCCAATGTCTCCCATGAACTGAAAACCCCCATGACCACCATTTCCGGCTTTGTGGACGGCATTTTGGACGGCACCATTCCCCCCGGCCAGCAGAAAAAATACCTGCGGATCGTGTCGGAGGAGGTGAACCGCCTCAGCCGCCTGGTGGTGAGTATGCTCAATCTTTCCCGGATTGAAGCCGGAGAGATGAAGCTCACCCGCCAGAAGGTAGATGTGGTGGACTCCACCATTCAGACTCTGTTCCAGTTGGAATCCCAGATTGAAAAGCGGGAGCTTCAGGTGGAAGGGCTGGAGCATGAGCCGCTGTATGTGGACGCCGACCCGGATCTGCTCCATCAGGTGATCTATAACCTTACCGAAAACGCCTGTAAGTTTGTTGACCAAGGCGGCACTCTTTCCTTCTCGTTTGAAAAGGAAGGGAACCGGGCCATGGTGGGGGTGCGGAACACCGGGGAAGGGCTGTCCAAGCAGGAAATCTCCCGGGTGTTCGACCGGTTCTATAAAACCGACCGTTCCCGTGGCCTGGACAAAACCGGCGTGGGGCTGGGGCTTTACATCGTCCGCTCCATTCTTACCCTGCACGGCGGGGATATTATTGTCCGTTCGGTGAAAGGGGAGTACACCGAATTTGTCTTTTCCCTGCCCCTGTACAATCCCATGCGGAAGTTTAAAAAGAAACCCGATGGGAAGGAGGAACCCAATGGAAAATCATGATTTGCATTCAAAATCCACTCAGCAGCCCTCTTCCAGCGGCTTTCAGGTGGTGTCCGGCCAGCCTGCCGGGGAGTTTCAAAAGGTGAGCCACATCTCCGGCAAGGAGGACACCGGGGTGCCGGTGAAGGCGGATCTTTCCCTGAACACTCAGCAGCGCACCGGGGTTCAGTTTTTTGGGGTGGTGCTGCTGGTGTTGGCCGGAGTCGTGCTGCTGTTGGCTGTGTCTCTGGGGGTGCTGGAATGGCGGGACCAGCTCTCCGAAAGCACCGGCGAGTCGGTGCAGCTTACCTTGGAGGACCCCCCAGTATCGGAAACGGATAGTTCTTCCGATGACGGCCTTTCCACCGAAGAAATCGCTGCGGCGGCGGAGGACAGCGTGGTGGGGATCATTACCGCTTCCCTGAACAGCAGCGGCAGCGGCTATGTCACCAACAGCCAGGGCAGCGGAGTGATTCTCACCTCCGACGGCTATATCGTCACCAATGCCCACGTCATCGGCACGGCAGATGAAACCAATCAGACCTATCAGCCTGCGGAACGGATTGTGGTGTATTTCCACAACGGGGAGTCGGTGGACGCTTCCCTCATCGCCTTCGACACCAGCACCGACCTGGCGGTGATTAAGGTAGAGGTGCAGGAGGAACTGACCCCGGCTCAACTGGGGGACCCCAGCGCTTTGGTGTTGGGAGAACGGGTGATTGCCATCGGCAATCCCGGCGGCATCTCCTTGTCCGGCACCGTTACCCAGGGCATCGTTTCCGGCTTGAACCGGACGGTGACGGTAGGTAAGGTAGGGGGCAGCCAGATCGCCTGCATTCAGACCGATGCCGCCATCAATACCGGCAATTCCGGGGGCGCATTGCTCAACAAATACGGCCAGGTGGTGGGCATCGTGGCGATTAAAATGGGGGACAGCTACGAAAACATCGGCTTTGCGATTCCTATCGACCTGGTGAAATCGGTGGTAGAAGAATTGATCTCCCATGGGAACGTGCTGCTGGGCCGGGTGCGCATCGGCATTACCTACAGCAGCATCACCAACGAGATGAGCGCCCTCTACGGCATTCCCGCCGGACTGCGGGTGGTGGAAGTGGATTCGGAAAGCGACTGCGTTGATAAAATTCAGCCTGGGGATATTATTGTCGCCATGGACGGCGTTGAGACCAACGACAGCGACAGCATTGAAAGCGTTCTGAAAACCAAGGTTCCAGGAGACCCACTGGTTCTCACCGTCTATCGGGCGGACGAGAATGGGGAAGGGTATGTGACCATATCCATTACGCTAATCGACGAATAACCGCAAATCAAAGCAAAGAAGGACCGCCTGAGGATTTCCTCAGGCGGTCTTGCATTTCATATTTTGTTGGTGTCTGCTGAAAGGACGGCCGCTTTACGAATTACCGGCTCTTCTTTCTCATCTTCAGGGCAGCCGCCCCGCCGAATCCGGAGAGCAGCAAAGCCAGTACTGCGCCTGGAATTACCATAGAAGCAGCATCGCCGGTCTTGGGAACGTCGGAACTGCTGTCGGTGTTCGTGGTGTTTGCATCGTTGGTGGAATCTGTGTCATCCGTGGTACCGGTGGAACCGCTTTCATTGTCATTGCCGGTTTCCTCGTCTTCCGGGGTTTCTTCCGTAGCCGGGTAAGAAACCGTCACCGTGCCGGTATAATTGCCAATGCCGGAAATGGTTACCACAGTTTCCCCGGTAGCTTCATCCACCAGAGCAGACAGGGTATAATCCTGATCCAGCGCCAGTTCTGTTCCGTCCAGGGCCAGCGTCAATTCCTCTAAGTCGGTATCTGCGGTGATCTCCGGCAGTTCCATGTCGGAAATGTCCCGAGACAGTACCGTGAAGGAAGTCACCGCCGTCAGGCCGGTATATTCGCTGGTTTCAGCCACTTCCGCTTTGACGTAATATGTGCCGGCGTTGGTGGGAACTTCAGCGGAATAGATTCCGTCCGCAGTATCGCTGTATGTAAATACTGCCTCGCCGTATTGGGCGGAAGCCGAGGGTACATTGGCGGATTCCCCATAGGTCCAGCCATCCAAGGTCAGTTCCTGGGTCCACTGGTTCTGTTTTTGGGTGGATTCCGATGCCGAAGTGGTGTAGCTGTACACATCGGATTCATACTGCTGGCCGTCGGCTACCGCATAGAACTGGTAGGTGTAGGTGTGGCCTTCAGAGAGGTTGAAGCCCAATTCCTGGGGAGACCACCACATATTCATGTAGCCGTCGGAAACGTTGGTTGCTTCCGAAACCTGTCCAACCTGTACGCCGTCTTCCCAGATGGTCATACCGGCTTCGGTAAAGTTGACCGCAATGCTGGCGCTGATGGTAGCGTAAAAATTGGCGTTGAGTCCGTCAAAGGAGGAATAATCCTGCCAAGATGTGACAAAAGCAGGGGTGGTTGTGCCAGGAGTGGTGTAGCTGTACACATCGGATTCATACTGCTGGCCGTCGGCTACCGCATAGAACTGGTAGGTGTAGGTGTGGCCTTCAGAGAGGTTGAAGCCCAATTCCTGGGGAGACCACCACATATTCATGTAGCCGTCGGAAACGTTGGCTGCTTCCGAAACCTGTCCAACCTGTACGCCATCTTCCCAAACCGTCATACCGGCTTCGGTAAAGTTGACTGCAATGCTGGCGCTGATGGTGCCGTAAAAATTGGCGTTGAGTCCGTCAAAGGAAGAATAGTCAGCCCAGGAGGTTTCCACTGTGGTGGAAGGAGAGGTTACCGTGCTTCCGTCACTGTCGGAAGAAAGGTGGACAAATCCTGTTAAATAAACTGTATAATCCCGAGTTCCATCATTAGTTGTTACTTGCGCCAGATCACTAATGCTACAGGTGCGAATGAT
>CAZWNI010000116.1:0-4539 GCA_964635385.1 uncultured Oscillospiraceae bacterium | reverse complement strand
CGGTGCGTCTTAGGTACAGGGGCAGCAAGCTGTCTTCTGTCCAAACCAGTTTTCCATTTTCAATGGCTGCAATGGGAATATCCCGATTCATCAGTCGCCCTGAAACAACAAGCATCTTTCCACCACCTGTTACTTTAATATTTGGCCCTTTTCTCTGTTTCTTTCAGGATACCATGTTTGGCAGATTCCTGCAAGGGCGTTTGCTCCAAAACAATTCCATTGTAACACCCACAATTTGATTCCCGCAGTTTTTCAAAAACCAGTTGACAAATTTCCCGTTTTGTGTTACCATACCAGAGTTATCCTTGCCCTGCTCTGAGAAGCAGGGCCGTAGTCCAAAAGGAGGTGCTATCATGGCAAAACTGGAACAAAGCTATGAATCCATCATCATTGTAAGTACAAAGGTAGGAGAAGAAGGAACCAAGGCTCTGGTGGAAAAATTCACCAAGCTGATCACCGATCACTCCAAGGCGGATTCCGTCACCGTGGACGAGTGGGGCAAGCGCCGTCTGGCCTATCCCATTAACTACGAACACGAAGGCTATTATGTGAAGTTTGACTTCACTTCCAGCCCGGATTTCCCCGCCGAACTGGACCGTATTTATAAGATCACCGAAGGCGTGATCCGGTCCTTGATCGTGGCGCTGTAAGAGAAAAAGGAGTGACGAGGATATGCTGAATCGGATCATCTTGATGGGCCGCCTGGCTGCCGATCCGGAATTGCGCACCACCCCTAACGGAGTCAGTGTGGTGTCTTTTCGCATTGGCGTCACCCGGGATTACAATCGGGACCAAACCGATTGGATCAACATTGTCGCCTGGAGACAGACGGCGGAATTTGTAAGCAAGTACTTCTTCAAGGGCAACATGATTGCTTTGGAGGGTTCCCTCCAGAGCCGCCAATACCAGGACCGGGACGGCAACAACCGCACCGCCTACGAAGTGCAGGCGGATCGGGTTTGGTTTGCGGAAAGCAAGGGATCTTCCTCCAATCAGGGAGAAACCCGCTTCACCCCGCCGGCGGAACAACCCGCCGCAGCAGGGCCTGACCCGGCGAAAAGCGCCAATACCTCTTTTTCGGTGGGCGACCTGGAAGATTATGAAGATCTGGGCGGCTCCGACGACGAATTGCCCTTCTAACGCCCTGTCCGGCTGGTCCGGAACGGAGCCTTTACCCTGGAAAGGAATGGTGACATTATGGAAAGAACGAATAACCGCGGCAAACGCAGCCGCAGAAAAGTTTGCGCATTCTGCGTAGATAAAGTGGAAGCTGTTGATTACAAGGACGTTGCAAAGCTGCGCCGCTACCTGTCTGAGCGGGGCAAGATCGTCCCCCGCCGGGTCACCGGCACCTGCGCCCGTCATCAGCGTCAGTTGACTGTGGCTATCAAGCGTGCCCGTCATCTGGCTCTGCTGCCCTACGTCAGCGACTAAGCAGCATCATTTTGTAAACAAAATAAAGGATAACCAAGAAAGCACCTGCCAAAAGAAAGGCCGGTGCTTTTTTCGTTGTATTCTTCCCAAAGGCATGTTATACTGAAAGGCAGGAAATCCAAAGAAGGGGGCAACCTTATGAATCCAGCCATGGAACAGATGGCCGGGCGGGCCAAAACCGATGCTGCGTTCCGCCAGAAGCTGCTGGATACCCGCAGCCAAAAAGACCCCTTGGCGGCCTTTTGCCGCTGTGCTCAGGGGGAGGGGTATGATTTGACCATCGGGGACATTGTTTCCGATGGGGAAGAATATAGCTGCAACCAGCTCAAAAGCACCAACGGCGGCGGGGTCACCCCCTACGCCTACTTCGATGACCCCTACGAGATGTTTTTCGTGGAGCTGGAATATTACCAGCACAAAGACGCCGGAAAATAGGAAATCCCCTTTTGTTTGGGAAGAGTTTAGAATCAAAAAAGCCACGGTACCAAGTCGCAGTACCGTGGCTTTTGGTTGTTTTACAGCCGGTATTCCATCTGCACTTCCCCGGAAAGGTCCTTCCAGAAAAATTTGTTTTCTTCCAGGGTCATGTAGCCGTGCCAGCTTTCTTCCTTGGGGATAGACACCGAGCCGGGATTGCAGTACAGGTAAGTTTCTTCCTCTGCGCATTTGGGCACATGGGTGTGCCCGTGAAGCAGGACATCTCCTGGGTGCAGGGGAGGGAGGTTGGATTGGTTGAAGTGGTGGCCGTGGGTGGCGAAGATCATTCGCCGCCCGCTCCATAGCAGGCAGTAATCCGCCAGGATACGGAACTGGAGCACCATCTCATCCACTTCCGTGTCGCAGTTGCCCCGGACGCAGAGAATGCTGTTTTGCAGGGGATTCAGCATGGCAATCACCGCTTTGGGATCGTAATCTTTAGGCAGGTCGTTGCGGGGACCGTGGTAGAGAATGTCCCCCAGCAGCAAAAGCCGGTCTGCCTGCTCCCGTTCAAAGGCCTCCAGCATCTGACGGCAGTAGTAAGCCGAGCCGTGAATGTCCGATGCAATCATCCATTTCATTGCACTCACCCTTTCTGGTTGGTTCTCCTTTAGGATACCACAGTTTCCGGGGGCTGTCCATTCTTTTTACAACAGCCCCTTCAGCAGCTCCACGCAGCCGTCCAGCCCCAGCCGGGAGGAGTTGAGTACAATGTCGTAGTTGTTCAAATCGTTCCAGCGTTTGGCGGTGTTGGCATAGTAGTATTTGGCCCGCTTGGAGTCGAAGCGCTTGCGCACGCTTTCCACTTTGTTTTCCGAAATCTGGTAGTCCTCCATGATCCGCTGCTTTTTGTCCTCTTCCTCGGCTCGGATAAACACCTTTACTACGCCCCTGCGCTCTTTCAGGGCTTCGCTGGCGCAGTGCCCCAAAAAGATGGCGCGGCTCTGATCGGCCAGGCGGCGGATTTCTGCCTGCTCCGCCACATAGATGTGGCCTTCCCGGTTGAGCATGTCGGATTTGTCGGCGTCCGCCCGGCTCATCATAAAAAGGGTGTAGAGAAAGCTGTTGGACACCGATTCCTCATACTTTTCAATCTGCTCCACCGGCACATGAATGGACTGAGACACCGACTCCAAAATTTCTGCCCCGTAGCAGGGAAGTCCGCATTTTTCCGCCAACCGGCGGGCAATTTTGGTGCCGCCGCTGCCGTATTCCCGTTCAATGGTAAGATAGTTGCAATTCATGAAAACACTTCCTTAAGAAACCTGAGTGAATTGGCTGTTGTACAGGTCGGCGTAGAATCCACCCTGATCCAGCAGGGACTGGTGGGTGCCGCTTTCGATGACGTCCCCGTCTTTCAGCACTAAAATCAGGTCGGAGTTTTTAATGGTGGACAGGCGGTGAGCAATGACAAAAGAGGTGCGGTTCTGCATCAACTGATCCATGGCGCTTTGAATCTGCAGCTCGGTGCGGGTGTCCACGGAGCTGGTGGCCTCGTCCAAAATCAGCATGGGCTTGTCGGCGATCATGGCCCGGGCAATGGTCATCTGCTGTTTCTGTCCCTGGGACAGGTTCACCGAATCGTTTAACACCGTGTCGTATCCGTGGGACAAGGTGCGGATAAAGTGGTCCAGCCCCACCGCCTTGCAGGCCGCCTTCATCTTTTCGTCATCGGCGTTTTCGGTGCAGTAAATCAGGTTTTCCCGCACCGTTCCCTCAAACAGCCAGGTGTCTTGCAGCACCATGCAGAACTGGGCGTGGACGTCCTCCCGCTTCAAATCTTTGGTGGAGACGCCGTCGATGCGAATGGCGCCGTCCTGGATTTCGTAGAACCGCATCAGCAGGTTCACCAGGGTGGTTTTGCCGGCGCCGGTAGGTCCAACAATAGCGATTTTCTGGCCTGGTTTGGCCTGGGCGGAAAAGTCATGAATGATGGTCTTGCCGGTGCCGGGATAGCCGAATTTCACATGTTCAAATTCCACATACCCCTGGGCTTTGTCCAGAGAAGCGGCTTTGCCGGTTTCGTTTTCCATCTCGTCCCCTTCCAAAAACTCAAATACCCGCTCCCCGGCAGCCGCACCGGACTGCAGGGACTGGATAGCCTGGGCGATTTGGGACAGGGGCTGGGTGAAGTAGCGCACATACATCATAAAGGCCACAATCACCTCGAAGCCGATCTGGCCGTTCATGGTCAGCACCGCCCCCACCACACAGACGGCCACATAGCCGAAGTTGCCGATGAAGGTCATTAAGGGCTGCATCAAGCCGGACAAGCTTTGAGCCTTGAAGGCGCTGTCCCGCAGCTTTTGGTTGTAGTTGTCGAAGGCTTTCTTGGCAGCGGCTTCCCCGTTGTAGGCCTTCACCACGGTGTGACCGGCGTAGATTTCTTCAATGTGTCCGTCCAGCTCGCCTAAATGTTTCTGCTGCCGGGAGAAATATTTCTGGCTTCGGCCGGTGATCAGCCGCAGCAGCACAAAGCCGATGAGGGTGGCGGCTACCGCTGTGAGGGCCAGAACCACGTTGGTTGCCAGCATCATACTCAAGGAGCCTAAAAACAGGGTGATGGCCTGGACCATCATGCCGATACTCTGGTTCAGAGACTGGGAAATCATATCCACGTCGTTGGTA
>CAZWNI010000115.1:0-4548 GCA_964635385.1 uncultured Oscillospiraceae bacterium | reverse complement strand
GTAGAGCCGAAGGCGGGTCAATCCGGAAACATCAGGAACCTTTTTCGACAGCCTGAATAATTGCTGAAAGCAATCATTCTGGTTCCCGCCTTGCCGCCCCAAACGCAAGGGCGGTATTTCGCCGAATAACGAAAACCGGCGGAAACTCAACGGATTTTTGTGGTATACTAAAGGTATCTCAATACCACTTAATAAGGAGAATGCCTATGAACTGCGTGATCTTAGACGGCTTTGCCGCTGCGGGCAACGATTTGGACTTCCAACCTATCCGGGATCTCTGCGAACGGGTGACCGTCTATCAGCGCACCCCGCCGGGGGAGGTGATCCGGCGCATTGGCAGCGCTCAGGCGGTGCTGACCAACAAGTGCGTCATCGACCGGGAAGTAATGGACAACTGTCCCCGGCTGGAATATATCGGAATCACCGCCACCGGCTGCAATGTGGTGGATCTGAAAACAGCCCGGGAAAAAGGCATCACCGTCACCAATGTTCCCGGCTATTCCACCCAGGCCGTAGCCCAGCAGGTCTTTGCCTATCTGCTGGACTGCACCAACCAGGTTGCCAGCTTAAACCGCCAGGTTCAACAGGGAGGATGGGACCGCTGCCAGGACTTCTGCTTTTACCCCAGCGGGCTGCGGCTGCTAAGCGGCATGAAGCTGGGAATCTTCGGCTTTGGAGCCATTGGGCAGCAGGTGGCAAAGCTGGCGGAAGGGTTCGGAATGAAAGTGCTGGTTTATACCCGTACCGTCACAAAAAAGATGGAGAAAAAGTTTCCCCAGGTGAAATTTGTGACGTTGGAAAAGCTGCTTGCCAAAAGCGACGTCATCACCATTCATGCCCCCCTGACTGCACAGACCCAAAATCTTTTTGAACAAACTGCCTTTTCCCAGATGAAGCCGGGAAGCGTTTTGATCAACACCGCCCGAGGCGGCATCGTCAACGACCTTCATTTGGCGCAAGCAGTCAAATGCGGGCGCCTCTCAGCGGCCTACCTGGACGTCGCCCCGCAGGAACCTTTGCCGAAAGACAGCCCTTTGCTGGGGGTGCCCGGTATTGTCATCACTCCCCACTGCGCCTGGGCCGCCAAGGAGTGCCGGGCCAAGCTGATCCGGGTGTGTGCCCAGAATTTGAAGGCCTATCAAAAAGGGAAACCCATTCATGTGGTGAACCCATGAAAAAACCCTCCGGCTACCAAACCGGAGGGGCTTTTTTCACATTATAAGGCTTGCAGCGCATTACAGAAGCATGCCAATCAATGTGCCCACAAGCAGCACCGTGCCGCCCAAGGCGAGCATCAAGGTCATACAGCCACTGCCGCAACCCATACAACCCCTTCGATGGGGCGGGGGCGGAGGGGGTTGATGGCCGCCACGCATTCCAAAACCGCCGCCGGGGCCGCCTCCCATTCCCGGACCGCCCATACCGGGGCCGCCCATGCCGGGTCCTCCTGGTCTCATACAAATCACCTGAATCCTTTCATCAATACAGCTTCAAAATCAAATGTTTCGGGAAATATCCCGACAGGTCAACGTAACTTTCCTGGCAGTCCAACACCATCTGTTGGCTACAGTTTTGTAAATCCATTCCAGTTCACCAATGCGTCCAGCTTAATGCCTTTTTTGCACTTGGGGCAGTCCCGGCCGGAATAGGTGATATAATGGGGAATGTCCTCGGAGTGGAACAGGGCGTTCACCGGCAGGCCGTTCACCTGCCCGGCAGCGCTGAAGATGGCGCTGATCCCTGCCACCGTGCCGCCGTAATACTGAATGCACTCTATGGCCCGTTTGATGGTTTTCCCGGTGGTGACGCTGGCCAGAAGCAGCAACACGTTTTTCCCACGGATCATATCCTGGACATTATCCCGGAAAATCAACTGGTTGTTGGTGTTGTACTCCGGGCTGATGACGTAGATATTCTTGCCCTGGTTCACCGAGCGGATATCCTCTTTCGCCAGCTTCCGGGCCAGAAAGGCGCCGATGACCTCACAGCCTTCCATGGTGACCACCGCATCTACCGGAGTGGTGTCGATGTAGGGCTTCGCCATGGTGAGGGCGGCCTCCTTGGCCATTTTATGGTCGTGCTTCATTCGGGACATGTCCATATAATAGTTGATGTGGGAGTGGTTGGTGGCAAAGTGGCCGTGGTACGCCCGGATCACCAGATTGCCGTTGACGCTGGAACGCAGCTCAATGGGTTGATCCATAAAAACACCTCGCTTTCAAGAATAACTGGGAAGTAGATTTTGTTTATTATAACACAATTCAACTTCTCCGTCAATTTTTTTAGTTTCTTTTCTGAGAGGAAATATATTTTGGGTATTTTGCTTATTCTCAAAAAAGCGTCTCCATTACAGCATTTTCATCATCCAAATATGGGGGCAGCCCTCGTCGTCGCAGGGCTCTCCAAAAGGAGTATAACCGTTTTTCTCATAAAATTTCTCCGCCCGGATCTGTGCCATAAGCATCAGTCTGGTTCCCCCCAATCGGCGGATCTGGCGTTCCGCTTCCTGCACCAGCAGGGAGCCAAAATGCTTGTCCCGAAAAGCCTTCCGCACTGCCAGCCGCCCAAAGTCCCAGCAGCCTGCTTCCGGGGTTGGGAAAAAACGGCACACCCCGGCAGGCTGTCCTTCCCAAAACAGCACCAGGTGGGTGGCAATCTCATCGGTGCGGTCAAATTCCTGGACAAATCCCTGTTCCCGGACAAACACTTCTTCCCGAATTTCCTTGGCTTCCACAGGAAGGGTGCGGTAGGTTTTGATTTCAATTTTGGCAGGTTCCCTCATCATTATTTGCTCCTTAAATTTTAGCCCTGGGGTCAAACAACCGGTCATATTCCTCCAGGGCGAACCGGTCGGTCATGCTTCCGATGTAGTCGCAGATCACCCGCTCCAGGCTGGGAGCCTGTCCATCGTAACCGGCAGGATAGGCGAGATGCTGGCAGCGGTACCGCCAATCTTCCGGCAGCAACTGGGGCCGGGCGCAGAACCGGTCAAACAGCCGCCCCACCACCAATTCCGCTTTGTCGTCCATAATGGCGATGGTGTGGATTCCGTAGACATAACGGTACACCAGACGGCGCAGAGCGGCGAAAAACCGCCGGTCTTCCGGGTCGAAGCCCGCCAAGGCGACCCCCTGCTGAGCCAGCTTCTGCACCTGTGGATAACTTTCAACCTGATATTCTTCCAGCCGGTGAAGGGTGCCTTGAATCAGCCCCAGCACCAGCTTATGGATCAGCACATTGATGAAAAAGGTATCCTGATAAGGGGAAAGATGAAACACGATTTCTCCCTGGGAGCCTTCCCCCAGCAACTGTTCCAGTTCCTTCATTCCCCGGGCAAACTCCGGGCTGCGGGACACTGCCTGCAACAGTTGGCCGGACTGGACGGCGTCCTGCAAATCGTGGCAGAGATAAGCCACCGTATCCGCCAGCGACACCACCTGCCCTTCCAAGGTGGAGCAGGGCTGCTGGGGCGCCAGGCTGGCATAGATCCCGGAGCGGTCCCGGTTATGCTTTAGAATCCCTTCCCGGACTTCCCTGGTCAGGTTCAGGCCGGGATAGGCGTGGGAGCGGGTTTCCAGCAGGCTTACCAGCCTCACACTCTGTTCGTTGTGGAGGTACCGCCCCTGCCCCAGCGTTTGCAGCCTGGCGTCCAGGCACTCCTCCGCCGCATGGCCGAAGGGGGTGTGGCCCAGATCGTGGCCCAGGGCGATGGCTTCGGTTAAATCTTCATTCAGCCCCAGGGACTTGGAAATTCCCCGGGCAATCTGACTCACCTCCAAAGAGTGGGTCAGCCGGGTGCGGAAAGAATCCCCTTCCTGGTTGACAAACACCTGGGTTTTATACATCAACCGCCGGAAGGCCTGGCAGTGGATAATCCGGTCCCGGTCCCGCTGAAAGGAGCCGCGGTTGTCCTCCAAAGCCTCCTGTTCCGGGTACTGCCGGCTGTCCGGGGCCGGAGCGGCGCAGGCATAGGGCATTAACTGGGCGGCAGCCAACGCTTCCAGCTCTTTTTTATAACGGGGACGGTAAAGTTCCATACTCCATTCCTTTCTGCCTAAGGGGGCTGTTCCTGTTCCTTCAACCGGCGCAGGCGGTATTTTTCCTGGGTGGCCAGTCCGCCTCGAAGGTGGCGCTGGCTTTTATTTTCCTCCAAAATCCCCTTGACCTGCCGCCACAGTTTCGGGTTTTCCACCGGAAGAAGGGTGGTTAAATCCTTATGCACCGTGCTTTTACTCACCGAAAAAACGGCGGCGGTGCTTCGTACCGTGGCCCGGTGTTCCACCAGATACTCCCCAAAGCGAACCGAACGCTGTTTTGCCTGTTCCACTCTGCATCGCCCCCAGCAACATTGTTGCTTTATGGGTATGCAGGGCGGGGCGGGAAGATGAATCCCGATGGGAAAAAAGAGGGATTTTTCCGGGCGGGACAAGCCGTACTTGGCGTAAAAAGCGTCGATGTCCTCCTCCCGGCGGAGCCGTAAAAGCCGATGGCCTTCTTTGATTCCTGAGGGTCGATTTTAGTGTAGCACAAACCGGGCGGTTGAGCAAC
>CAZWNI010000114.1:0-4550 GCA_964635385.1 uncultured Oscillospiraceae bacterium | reverse complement strand
ACCTGTTAATTTCGGTGCTTCGGGGCAGCCGTTCCCAGCAGGTGCTTCAGCGGGGTTTGGAAACCCAGTCCACCTACGGAATGTGGCGGCAGATGGAACCTTCCCTGGCCCAGCGGTTGGTGCAGAAATTGGAGGAGCAGGGATATATCCGCTTTACCCAAGGGGAGTATCCGGTGGTAAAGGTGACCCAGAAAGCGAAACCCCTGCTGGCAGGGAAGGAAAAGCTGTTCCTTGCCTTTCCCAAAAAGGAGGAAGAACCCCCTCCGGTGCGCAAAGGCGGACTGGATGAGGTGAGTCAGCGGCTGTTTGAACGGCTTCGGCTGCGGCGCAGGGAACTGGCCGTGGCGGCGGGGGTGCCTCCCTATGTGGTGTTCAGCGACGCTACCTTGCAGCAGATGGCCCGGCAGCGTCCGGTGAGCCGGGAGCAGATGAGCAAAATCTCCGGGGTGGGAGCGGTGAAGCTGGAGCGGTACGGAGATGCTTTTTTGGAGGTGATCCGAACTTTCCAGCAGCAGCGCTACGCAAAACGAAAATAGACAAAAAACAAGGGTGTGCTGATTGCGGCACACCCTTTTGTGCGATAAGAAAAGGCGCCTGTATAGGCAGATGCCTTTCTGAATTCCAATTTACAGCGCCTGTAATGCCCGTTGACCGATGTCTTTTCTCAGGTGCATCTTTTCAAAGGTCACCGTTTCGGCGGCCTGGTAGGCTTTTTCCAGCGCTTCCGGGAGGGTTTTGGCGGCGGCAGTCAGGCCCAGCACCCGTCCGCCGCTGGTGAGAAACTGCCCGTTTTCGTACTTAGTCCCGGCGTGGTAGACGGTAACGCCGTGGCACTGGCCGTTTTCATCTAGCCCTTGGATAACCTTGCCTTTTTCGTAGCTCTGGGGGTACCCGCCGCTGGCTTCCACCACGCAGGCGGCGTATTCGTCGGAGGCAAACTCCACCGGCACACTGTCCAGCTTACCCTGGCTGACGGCTACAAAGATGTCCAGCAGGTCGCTCTTTAACAGGGGCAGGACTACCTGGGTCTCCGGGTCGCCGAACCGGCAGTTGTACTCAATCACCTTGGGGCCTTTGGGGGTGAGCATCAGCCCGAAGTACAGGCACCCGGCAAAGGGACAGCCTTCCGCTTCCATGGCACGGACGGTGGGCAGGAAGATGGTTTCCATGCACTCCCTGGCCACGGCGTCGGTGTAGTGGGGGTTGGGGGCTACGGTGCCCATGCCGCCGGTGTTTAAGCCCTGATCCCCGTCCAGAGCCCGCTTGTGATCCATACTGGACACCATGGGGACGATGGTTTTGCCGTCGCAGAAGCTCAGCACGCTGTCCTCCGGACCGGTGAGGAACTCCTCAATGACGATCTGGTTGCCGCTGTCCCCGAATTTTTTATCCTCCATAATGGAGTAGATGGCGTCCATGGCTTCTTCTTCGTTTTGCGCCAGGATCACGCCCTTGCCTAACGCCAGCCCGTCCGCTTTGATGACGGTGGGGTAGGTGTCCTGGGCTTTGACGTAGTCCATGGCGGCCTGGGGGTTGTCAAAGACTTCGTAGGCGGCGGTGGGAATGTTATACTTCTTCATCAGGTTTTTGGCAAACACCTTGCTGCCTTCGATCCGGGCGGCGGCCTTGTTGGGGCCGAAACAGGGGATACCCGCCTGATTCATGGCGTCCACCATACCGGCGGCCAGAGGGTCGTCGGGAGCCACCACGCAGAAGTCAATGGCGTTGTCTTTGGCAAAGGCCACCATGGAATCCATGTCGCAGGCGCCAATATCCACGCACTCTGCGTCCCGGGAGATGCCTCCGTTGCCGGGGGCGCAGTAAATTTTGTCCGCTTTGGGGCTTTCGTTGAGTTTGCGGATAATGGCGTGTTCTCGGCCGCCTGAACCCACTACTAAAATATTCATGTCGGTCTCCTTTCCGATGGGAAATGAAAATTTATTGCGAAAGGGAAAGCGTTCGGACAAAAGCTTCCCTTTGCAGGGGAAGGCTTTGCCGCTGTGCTTTTCAGATACATCAATGATGGAACAGCCGAATGCCGGTAAAGGCCATGGTCATGCCGTACTTGTTGCAGGTTTCGATGACATTGTCGTCCCGAATGGAACCGCCGGGTTGGGCCACATACTTCACGCCGCTCTTTCTGGCTCGCTCGATGTTGTCGCCGAAGGGGAAGAAGGCGTCGCTGCCCAGGCTCACGCCGGTGAGACCCTCCAGCCACTGCTTCTTTTCTTCCTGGGTCAGGGGTTCCGGCTGCCGGGTAAAGGCAAACTTCCAGTTGTCTCCGGCCACCACGTCTTCCCATTCCTCGGAAATGTAGACGTCGATGGTGTTGTCCCGGTCGGGACGGCGGATCTCTTCCTTGAAGGGCAGGGCAAGCACTTTCGGATGCTGCCGCAGCCACCAGATGTCCGCTTTATTGCCTGCCAGGCGGGTGCAGTGGATTCGGCTCTGCTGGCCGGCGCCGATGCCAATGGCTTGACCGTCCTTGGCATAGCAGACGGAGTTGGACTGGGTGTACTTCAGGGTGATCAGGCTGATGAGCAGATCCCGCACCGCAAAGTCCGGCAGCTCCTTGTTGTCGGTAACCCGGTTTTTCAGCAGGTCAATATCAATTTTCAGCTCATTGCGTCCCTGTTCAAAGGTGATGCCGTAGCACTGCTTGCGCTCCACCGGATCGGGGCGGTAGCCGGGGTCCATCTGAATGATGTTGTAGGCGCCTTTGCGCTTGCTCTTCAAAATTTCCAGGGCTTCGTCGGTGTAGCCGGGGGCGATGACGCCGTCGCTGACTTCCCGCTTAATCATCAAAGCGGTGGGTACGTCGCAGACTTCGCTGAGGGCGATAAAGTCGCCGTAGCTGCTCATTCGGTCGGCGCCTCTGGCACGGGCGTAGGCAGTGGCCAGGTCGGACAGTTCCAGATCGTCCACAAAGTAAATTTTTTTCAGGGTGTCGCTCATAGGCACTGCCACCGCAGCCCCCGCCGGGCTGACGTGCTTAAAGGAAGCCGCTGCAGGCAGGCCGGTAGCGGCTTTCAGCTCCATCACTAACTGCCAGGAGTTGAAGGCGTCCAAAAAGTTGATGTAGCCCGGTTTGCCGTTTAACACGGTGATGGGCAGGTCGGACCCGTCCGCCATAAAGATGCGGGAGGGCTTTTGGTTGGGGTTGCAGCCATATTTCAAGGCCAGTTCGTTTGCCATAGGGAGTACCACCTTTCTGAAAAAGAGAATGCTGCCGCCCACCTGGGGGACAGGCGGCGACAGACAGGGTTTATTGATTCTTGTTCACAATACGGGTTTCAAAGCTTTGGTCGGTAAGGTCCAGATACCGGACGAACAGGCTTACCTTATTGTCCGGGTTCAGGCTGTTCCAAAGCAGGTCGGTGAATTCGTCGATGCTTTGGTTAAGCACCACCGGCCGGGGTTCCCCGGTAAAGGAGGGGATAGGGCTGCCGTCCTGCTGGTAGGTGTGGATCAGGTGGCCTTCCCCCGCCACCGGCTGGGAATATTCATAGAAGAACCGCTGGACGCTGTCCGGGTTGTGGTTGGCGCTTTTTAAGATGCTCAGCTTATAGGCTCCGGTTTTCCGGCAGATGATCCCGCTGATGCGGGGGGTGTAGTTGTCGGCGTCCGGCTCAAAGGTCCGGGTGCGCAGGGCCCGCAAAAAGCTGCCCCCGGTGCGCAGGGCGTCGTATACCGTATCGGTCTGGTCGCCGTTGGTGACCACCGTGGCGTAGGGCAGGGTGCGGACCGGGTAGTAGATGATCAGGGAAGGGTCTACCATCTTGGAGGGATCGAAAGCCTGGGTCTTCATGTCCTCTCCCTCGGCTACGAAGATGCGGTTGCGGCTGTTTTCGCTGCGGCCCATGATGAAGTAGGCGATGACGCCGTGTTTGCCGTCCTGGTGCAGTCCCAGCAGTACCCCACGGCCGGGGTAAGAGTTGTTTTGCAGATAGCTTGCCAGATCAATCTGGTACATAGGACCATCCTCCTTGTTGCTTATTCGTAGACTTTGGCGATGCCATTTTCCACCTTGATTTTTCCCTGGCAGAACAAGGCGGCCGCTTTGGGCAGGATCTTCCATTCCGCCTGCTCCATCACCCGCTTTTGCAGGGTTTCGGGGGTGTCGTCGTTTTGGACAAACACCGGTTGCTGGAGGATAATGGGCCCGCCGTCGCAGACCTCGGTGACGAAATGCACCGTGGCCCCGGTGACCTTCACTCCGCTGTTCAGCACCGCTTCATGGACGTGCAGCCCGTAGTAGCCTTTGCCGCAGAAAGAAGGGATCAAAGAGGGGTGGACATTCATCATTCGGCAGGGGAAAGCCTTGCTGACCATTTCATCTACAATGGTCATGAAGCCGGCGTAGAGCACCAAATCCGCCTGTTCTTCCTGCAGGGCTTGGAGCAGGGCGGCGGAAAAGGCCTTGGAATCGGCGTATTCCTTCCGGTCGATGATTCGGCTGGGAATCCCCGCCTTGGCGGCCCTCTCTAAGGCGTACTCCCCCGGCTTGGAGGAAATCACGCAGGTAATCTCCCCGCCGGGAATCTCCCCCC
>CAZWNI010000113.1:0-4578 GCA_964635385.1 uncultured Oscillospiraceae bacterium | reverse complement strand
AAAAAGGCACTCCCTTGTTCTATCTTCAAAAAGCGGCGCCGCCGCCAAACTAAATTGCGTCAGGCGATTCATGGGCAGTGGCTGCCACCCTCGGCGTTTGGCGGCTTGCCCCTTTGGGACAGTCTATGCCCCGGAAAAGAAATCGGTGATAGCATAAAAGCCCGCCGGATCTATTCCGGTTTTCCTACCGCAGACGCCGAAAAGCTGCGGCAGAAACAAGGTTTAGAGAAACAGGCATCAACGTCATGAAATTTCATTTTGATTGTGCTTCGGTTGTGTTTTTGAATGTTTTTCCGGCAGTCTTGTCATGCTCCGCAAACTTACCCCTAAGGTGGAGAGATTGTGCAGGGTGGCGGAGGTGGCGGGAGGCAGGATTCCGGCCATGCCTAAACCGATGAGGCTGCTGTTGAAGCCGATGACGAACCGGTAGTTTGAGGAGATCCGCTTCATCAGCGCCAGAGAAAGTTTCCGCAAAGTCACCAGTTCCCACAGACTGTTGGCGGAAATGGTGATGTCGGCGATTTCTCGGGCGATGGCGGCGCCGTCGCTGATGGCGATGCCTACGTCCGCCGCAGACAGGGCGGGGGAGTCGTTGATGCCGTCACCGATCATCACCACTGTGTGGCCGGCCTGACGCTGCTGTTCCACAAACCGGGCCTTCTCCTCCGGCAGTACCTCCGCCTGGAATTGATCGATTCCTACCTGTCCTGCGATGGAGGCGGCGGTGTGATGGCTGTCCCCGGTGAGCATCACCAACCGCCCGACGCCCAGCTCCCGCAGGGCCTGTAAAACGTCCTTAGCTTCCGCCCGAAGGGGGTCGGCAATGCAGATCACCGCCGCCAATTCCTGCCCCAACGTGAGGTACAGATGGGAATATTCATCGGGAAGATTGCGGAATGCTTCCTCCTCTCCCGCAGGAATGACGCAGCCCTCATCTTCAAACACAAAGTGGGAGCTGCCGATCCGCACCCGCTGGCCGTTGATGGTGCTGGTGATGCCGTGAGCCACCAGGTATTCTACCTTGGTGTGCATTTCCTGGTGGGAAAGTCCCCGGTCTTTGGCAGCCCGCACCACGGCGTTGGCCATGGAGTGAGGGAAGTGTTCTTCCAGGCAGGCCGCCAGCCGCAGCATCTCCGGTTCTTCGTGGCCCCCGAAGGGGATTACTTTGGCCACCATAGGGCAAGCGTGGGTTAGAGTGCCGGTTTTGTCAAAGACAATGGTGTCGGCTTTGGCCATGGCTTCCAGATATTTTCCGCCTTTCACAGTGATGTGGCTGCGTCCGGCTTCCCCCATGGCGGAGAGCACCGCCAAAGGCATGGACAGTTTTAAGGCACAGGAGAAATCCACCATGAGAACTGACAAGGCACGGGAAATGCTGCGGGTAAAAAGATAGCAGAGAATGCTGCCCAGCAGGGTGTAGGGCACCAGCTTGTCCGCCAAATGGGAAGCCTTTTGTTCTGCGGAAGATTTCATCTGCTGGGACTGCTCGATCATGGCGACGATTTTGTCGTACCGGCTTTGACCGGACTGCTGGGTAATCTCTACCGTCAGTTCCCCTTCTTCCAACACGGTGCCGGCATAGACGGTGGCTCCTTTGCGCTTCAACACCGGAACCGCTTCCCCGGTAAGGGAGGCTTGGTTTACCATGCCTTCCCCTGCCGTCACCCTGCCGTCCAAGGGAACTAAATTACCCATCTGCACCAGCACCTGATCCCCGGCCTGCACCTGGGACAGGGGAGTGAGGATTTCTCCGTCCCCTGTTTTCAGCCAAACCCGGTCCACATTCAGGGACATGCAGCGAGCCAGGTCATCTACGGACTTTTTGTGGGTCCATTCTTCCAATAGTTCCCCCAGCCCCAGCAAAAATACCACCGAACCGGCGGTAGCCACATTTCCTTGGGCCAGAGAAAGACCCACCGAAAGGGCGTCCAGCAGTTCCACCTTTAGTTTGCCGGAAGCGATGCTTTTCAATCCTTTCCAAAGTACCGGCAGAGCGTGGCCCACGGTCCAGATCAGCCGTAAAGGTTGTGGGAAAAACAGGGTGCTGATCCCTTTCCAGAACAGGCGGGTTACCAGCTTTTCCTGGTACTTGCGCTGAAGGGCACGGCCGCTTTGGACAGGAGCCAGCGCCGTGATCTTTGGATCTTGATAGGAAAATTTTCCCAGAGCATCTAATATGGTTTTTCGGTTACCATGGTAATGAATGATGGCGCAGCAGGTCCGGTCGTGAACCGTCACCCGGTCTACCTGAGGCAAAATCTGTAGATAAGCCTCCAACAGATCCGCCTGCTCCAGACTCATGCGCCGCTGGTTCATTCGCACCCGAATGCGTCCGGGATTTTCATGCAAAATCGTTGCTTTCATTTTATGTCGGTTCCTCTCTGAAAAAAAGCGAGCCAATACCAGGCTCGCCTTTGAAATCGCTTATTCAGCATCGGTGCTGCAACAGCAGTCCTCCACCGTTTCTTCTTTGACGGCCCGCTCTTGGTTGATCTGCTGGGCGTCCGCCAAAATATCTGCGGCGTTTTCCTGCACGGTGGTTACCGTTTCCATCACCGAATCCTTCATTCGCAGGGCGGCGGCGGTGGCGTGGGTGTAGGCTTTTTTGGCGTCTTTGCTGGTGAGCAGCTTGATCCCCACCGAACCAAACAAAGCGCCCCCTGCAAACAATGCAATCTTTTTCCAGTCTTTCATGCGACGAACCTCCTTGGATTATTATTTATGCCGGTATCCTGTAATCATTACCATAACCATACAGATCAATGCACCCCAGGCCCAGAATTTATGTTGCTTCATTTCCAACACCTCCGTTCCTGGCACACCTCTTATTAGTATATTATAATCCAATTAGCTTTAACTGTCAACCGCCAGGCAGTTGAAACCGGCGGGGAGGTTTGCTATAATAAATGTATACTTTCCTAAGAAAGATGAAAGGAGAGACAAGCATGGGCAAACGAATTGGAATTTTGACCAGCGGCGGAGACTGTCCCGGTCTGAACGCCGTGATCCGGGGCGTGGCCAAAGCCAGCTACCATTTGATGCCGGATATTGAGATTATCGGAATTCAAGACGGATACCGCGGCTTGATTCATGGGGAATACAAAACCATGAAAAAGAGCGATTTTTCCGGCATTCTCACTTTGGGCGGCACCATTTTGGGCACCTCTCGACAGCCATTTAAGCTGATGCGGGTCATTGGCGAGGATCATGTGGACAAAGTCAAAAACATGAAATCCAACTACAAAGCCATGAAGTTAGATGGCCTTTTGATTTTGGGGGGCAACGGCACTCATAAAACGGCGGCTTTGCTGGCGGACGAGGGGCTGAACGTTATCGGCCTGCCCAAGACCATCGACAACGACCTGTACGGCACCGATGTGACTTTTGGCTTCCACTCCGCCTTAGATGTTGCCACTGACTGCATTGATAAGATTCACACCACAGCTACCAGCCACGGCCGGGTAATGGTGGTGGAGTTGATGGGCAACAAGTCCGGCTGGCTCACGCTGAACGCCGGTGTGGCCGGCGGCGCAGACGCCATTCTGCTGCCGGAAATCCCCTACAATCTGCAAAAGGTAGCCAAAGTCATGGACCAGCGTGCAGAAAAGGGCAAGGCTTTCTCCATCATCGCTGTAGCGGAAGGGGCGATGGACCTTCAGGAAGCCAAAATGAAGCGCAAAGAACGGTTGGCTGCCCGGAAGGCGGCAGGTTATTCCAGTGTGGGCGTCAAGCTGGCGGCGGAACTGGAGCAGCTTACCGGCAATGAAACCCGTTTGGTGCTGCCCGGCCACATTCAGCGGGGCGGTTCTCCCAGTGCCTACGACCGGGTGCTGTCTACCCAGTTCGGCGCTTATGCAGCCCGCCTGATCCAGCAGAATATCTACGGTGTGGGCGTTGCGATGGTAAACGGTCAAGTGACGCATCATCCCTTGAAGGACATTGCCGGCAAATCCAAGCTGGTGAAGCCGGACGATCCGCTGGTGCTTTGCGCCAAAGATCTGGGCATTGTGTTCGGCGACGAATGAGCTGATTTCAAAATTGACTGGTTGGAAAGCGATTGACCCATGAGTTTCATCAAACGATTTCTGCTGTGTCTGGCGGCTTTGATTGTGGCGGGAGGAATTTTGTGGTGCCTGGATATCCACTGCCTGGTGAAGGAGTGGCTGGGCCTGCCTTGTCCTCTCTGCGGTACAGTCCGTGGGATTTCCTGCCTGGTGCAGGGGAATCCGGTGGACGCACTGTATTGGCACCCTCTGTTTTGGCTCACCCTGATCCTGATGGCCTGGCATTTGCTGCCGCCGGTGGGATTTTCCAAGGTCAAAGGCCGAAACCGTTGGATCTGGATTGGTGTGACGGCCCTGTATCTGGGCGTCTATGTGATGCGGCTGATCCTTCTGTTTCCGGAGGCGGCTCCTATGGACAGCAATCCCAACGGCGTATTGCTGCGGCTTTGGAACAGCCTGCCTTTGGGGTGATATTTGTCAGTGAGACGGTAAACCAGCGATGGTTTGCCGTCTTTTTGGTAGAAAAAAGATACTGATTGTATTCTTTTGTTCTTATATTCCGATTTGTAGTTAT
>CAZWNI010000112.1:0-4614 GCA_964635385.1 uncultured Oscillospiraceae bacterium | reverse complement strand
TCCCTCACCGGCCTGACCATGCAAAAGGTGAAAAAGGGGATTCTCTTTCCTGAGGCCAACCGGCGTCTGGCCGCCCTTTGTTCCCTCAACACCCTGCTGCTGACCTGGGGGCCGGACGACATCCACATCCTCCGCCAAAACCTTCTGCTTCACAATCTGGAGGACTGGGTGGGGGAGTGGTGCGATTTGCAGCAGGTCTACGCCCGGCAGATCGGAGCCGCCGGGCAGACTTCTCTGCAAACCGCTATGGAAACCCTTCACATCCAGGCCGACCGCCCCGCCCACGATGCCCTTAACGACGCTTGGTTTACCGCCCTGATTGCCCAAAAGCTGGATCTGAAGCTGGGCCTGGAGCAGTATCGAGACTATGTTCGGATGCAGAAGCAAAAGAAGCTGGCCCAGTCCAAACGGCGGCAAAAGCACTCCTTTTCCGGGAAAACCGGGACGGGTTATGTCCATCGGGGAGACGCCTTTCAGGACCCGCAGATGGGCCGGATGCGCTGTCCTTCCTGCAAACATCCCTTAAAACAAACTTCCTGGTTCAAATTAGATAAACACCGATTTGTGGCTATGGGGACCTGCCCCCAGCATGGCCGCTTTATCGGCCAAATCTGCTTCACCCGGTCTCCGCAGGAGGAAAGATGGCAGGGGAAACGGCGGATCGATGCAGCCAGCCCGGAACAGATGGCCCGGTTTGAGGCGGTGCGTCAGAAAAAATCAGCCCGGCAGCGGGTGAAAAAAGGAGGATAAGCTGTGCCGGAATTGATGATGGCTATGAGCGGAGGGGTGGATTCCTCTACCGCTTTGCTGCTGCTCAAGGAACAGTATCAGATCACTGGAGCCACCATGCTGCTCTACACCCCCCAGGACCGGGATGGCTGCGGTTCATTCCGGGAAGCGGAGGACGCCAGAGCGGTGGCGCAGAAGATGGGTCTGCCCCATGTGGTGCTGGACTTTCGGGAGGAGTTCCGTCGTCGGGTGATGGAGCCCTTTTCCAGAGACTATTTCCGGGGAGAAACTCCCAATCCCTGCATCGAATGCAACCGGTACCTGAAATTTGGGGCTTTGCTGGAAGAAGCCGAAAGAAGGGGAATTCCCTATCTGGCCACCGGCCATTATGTCCGCAAAGGATACGATGATGCTGCCGGCCGCTACTACCTTTATAAAGCGGCGGATGAAAACAAGGATCAAAGCTATGTGCTTTACCATCTGTCCCAGCACCAACTGGCTCACGCTGTATTCCCTCTGGGGGAGTACACAAAGCCCCAAATCCGAGCCTTGGCGGAGCAGGCCGGACTGATTACCGCCAAAAAGAAGGATAGTCAGGACATCTGTTTTGTGCCGGATGGGGATTATGTGGGATTTCTCCGCCGGTTTTCCCGTGAGACCTGCCCTTCCGGCCAGTTTGTGGACCGTCAAGGTAAGGTGCTGGGGGAGCATCCCGGCATCATCCACTATACGGTAGGCCAGCGCAAAGGGCTGGGGGTCGCTTTCGGCAAACCTATGTATGTTTTGGCAAAAAACGCCGCAGACCACACGGTGACCTTGGGGGAGAACCGGGAACTGTTTTCCCGCCGGGTGCTGGTAAACCGGCTCTGCTGGATGTACCTGCCCGGTGTAGAAGGGCCGGTGCGGCTTTCCGCAAAACTGCGGTATAACATGAAAGAGCAGCCCTGTACCTTGATTCCCAGAGGGGAAGATGAGGTGGAACTGCAATTTGACGACCCCCAGCGGGCCGCCGCTCCGGGACAATCGGCGGTGTTTTATCTGGGGGATAAAGTGGCCGGCGGCGGGATCATTGTGTCTTCTCTGCCGGAGGAATAAAAAAGAACAACCGTCTGTGGCAGCAGACGGTTGTTTGGAGAAAGGAGTACCAGGAAACGGGCAATCCATAACGGGAAATCAGCTATGAATTGATCCGCATCCTTAGGATACACCATACGCCCCGGTAAATTTGTCGAAGCCGGTCGGCGGTAAAAAAATAAGTTTAGGAGCCCTGCTATGCTGTTGATCAACGCCCGCCTGGAACCGGTGGAAAGCCCGGCGATTCCTTTGGGTTATCTGCAAATGGAACATGGAACCATTACCGCTTTGGGAGGAATGGAAGATTCTCTGCCCAAAGATCCAGAAGTATACGACCTGTCCGGGTATACCCTGTATCCCGGATTCGTAGATGCCCACTGCCACATCGGCATGTGGGAGGACGGACTGAATTTTGAGGGGGACGACGGCAACGAGCAAACCGACCCGGTAACGCCTCAGCTTCGTGCCATTGACGCCGTCAACCCCATGGAACACTGCTTTGAAGAAGCCCTGCAAGGGGGCATCACTACCGTCCTTACCGGCCCCGGCAGCGCCAACGCCATGGGCGGAAGCTGGTGCGCCATGAAGACCATGGGGCGGCGGATCGATGATATGGTGATCGCCCCGAATGTGGGAATGAAGTTCGCTTTGGGGGAAAACCCCAAAACTGTATACCATGACCGGGACGAAACCCCTATTACCCGTATGGCGGTGGCCGCTCTCATTCGGGAGCAGCTTCAAAAGGCCAAAGAGTACCAAAAAGCCAAGAAGAAGGCCAAGCGGGAAAACGAAGATCCCCCGGAGTACGATGCAAAATGCGAAGCCCTGCTGCCGGTGCTGAAAGGGAAGTGCAAGGCCTTTTTCCACTGCCACCGGGCGGACGACATCTTTACCGCCATCCGCATCGCCAAGGAATTCTCCCTGGATTTGGTGCTGGTTCACGCTACCGAAGGCTATTTGGTGGCGGACCTTTTGCAGCAGGAGCAGGCAAAAATCATTGCAGGCCCTATCCTCTGTGACCGATCCAAACCGGAGATGGGCAAGGCGTCCATTGAAAATCCCGCCAGGCTCTGGCAGGCAGAGCTGCCCTGCGCCATCTGCACTGATCACCCGGTGATCCCCATTCAGTACCTTCCTCTCACGGCGGGCATCGCCGTCCGGGGAGGATTGAGTCGGGAGCAGGCTTTGGCCGCCATTACCCTCATTCCTGCCCGTCTTGCAGGACTGGACGACCGGGTCGGCAGTCTGGCAGTGGGGAAAGATGCAGACCTGGTGGTGAGCCGGGACGATATTTTCTCCTCATACTTTATCCCGTCGGCGGTGTTCTGCAACGGAAGGCTGGCCGCCCAGGGAAAGGATTCCCCCTTTAGAAAGCAGGTTGACAAAAATGCGTGAACTTTCCGTTGGTGAAATTACCGCTGCGGTGCGGGATCTTTGTATCCAGGCCAACATGGTGCTGCCGGAGGATCTGAAAGATACGATCTGTAACCGCTGCCGGCAGGAACCCTTTCCCCTGGCCAAACAGGTGTTGGGGGATTTGGAGGAAAACCTGGTTGCCGCCCAGCAGCTTCAGGTTCCCATTTGTCAGGATACCGGCATGGCAGTAGTGTTCCTCAAGCTGGGGCAAGATGTCCATCTGGTGGACGGCGATCTGAATGAAGCGGTGAACGAAGGGGTGCGCCAGGGGTACGCTCAGGGCAAACTTCGAAAATCCATCGTCCGGGATCCGCTGCGCCGGGTGAATACCGATGACAACACCCCCGCCGTGCTGCACCTGTCTCTGGCGCCGGGAGAACAGGTAGAGATCACCGTGGCCCCCAAGGGCTTCGGCAGCGAAAATATGAGCGGGGTAAAGATGTTTACGCCTGCCGCCACCCGGGAAAATATTTTGGACTATCTCACCGCCCACATCGCCAAAGCCGGCAGCAATCCCTGTCCGCCTATGGTGATCGGAGTGGGCATCGGCGGGGACTTTGAGCTTTGCGCCTATCTGGCCAAAAAGGCCCTTTGCCGCCCGGTGAGCCAGCGCAATCCCGATGAATACTACGCCTCCATGGAAGCGGAGCTGCTGGAGCGGGTCAACGCTTTGGGGATCGGTCCCCAGGGGTTTGGTGGGGAAACAACAGCCCTGGCGGTGAACATCGAAACCTATCCAACCCATATCGCCGGTCTGCCGGTGGCGGTGAATGTGGGGTGCCATGTAACCCGTCACGCACATCGAGTGCTGTGAACAGCAGAAAGGAAGATCTATGGAAGCAACTCTTCGCTATGCAGCGCCCTGCCAGTTTGGACTGGAAGGGATTCTGGCCGGGGAACTTCGCCGGCTGGACGCAAAAGATGTGCTGGCGGAAAACGGCAGGGTGCTGTTTTCCGGCGGAGTGGAAATTCTAGCCAGAGCCAACCTCTGCCTGCGCACGGCAGAGCGGGTGCAGATTCTGTTGGGGGAGTTTACCGCCAAAAGTTTTGAAGAGCTGTACCAGGGAATGAAAGCCATTCCCCTGGAGGAATTTATCGGCAAAGCCGACCGGTTTCCGGTGAAGGGCTATAGCTTAAATTCCACCCTCCACAGTGTGCCGGACTGCCAATCCATCTTAAAAAAGGCGGCGGTGGACCGTTTGAAACAGCACTACCGCATCGACTGGTTCCCAGAAAAGAACGCCCTCTGTCAGCTTCAGATTTCCATTCTCAAAGACCGGGTAAGCATTCTGCTGGACACCAGCGGCCCCGGCCTTCATAAGCGTGGCTGGCGGGCTCACTCCAACGCCGCTCCCATCAAAGAAACCCTGGCGGCTGGTATTGTAGACTGCGCCA
>CAZWNI010000111.1:0-4668 GCA_964635385.1 uncultured Oscillospiraceae bacterium | reverse complement strand
CGTCTTCCAGGGTCAGGGTATCTCCCGCCACTTCCCGGCAGCCGAAGCAAAGCACCCGCAGTCCCTGTTCCGAATAGGCCTGATTCTGGGCGGCGATGGCCTCCAGGTCCTGTTGGGTCACCGGGCGGAGCCTGCCTTGTTCCTCCATCTGGGTGAGCCGGGGGGACATTACGTCCACTGCGCCTTTGGTGAACATCTGCATTTTGCCGTCCAGTTCCACCAGCACGCTCATCAGCTTCCGGTCGGAGTCAAAGGGCAGTTCGAACACCTTGGGATGGGCGGAGAGGAAGGCGTCCAGATCCGGGCGCTCCCGGCGGTACCACTGTTTCAGGGCGGTTTCGGTGGGGTCTCCCAGTTCCTTGTCCTCGTCCACATAGCTGTCGTTGCAGAGGACTGCGGCTTCCATCAGCAGGTTCTTCTGGGATTTTCCGCAGGCATAGCTTTGGGTGACGGTCATGCGGTTCTGGGTCAGGGTGCCGGTCTTATCGGAACAGATCACCGACACACAGCCCAAGCCTTCCACCGCTTGCAGCTTTTTCATAATGGCGTGCTGCTTTGCCATCTTGCTGGTGCCGATGGCCAGGGCAATGGTGACAATGGAGGACAGGGCTTCCGGAATGGCCGCCACCGCCAGCGCTACCGCAAAGAGCAGGGAGTCCAGCCAGTCCATGCCGTGGAACAGGTTGATGACGAACACCGCAAGACATACGAGCATAATGCCAACGGACAGTTTTTTGGAAAACTGATCCAATGTTTTTTGGAGAGGGGTCTGGCGCTCCTTGGTATGCTCCATCAGAGAAGCGATCTTCCCGATTTCGGTTTCCATTCCCACGGCAGTGACCAGCAGCTTCCCACGGCCGTACAGCACCAGGGAGCTGGAATAGGCCATGTTCACCCGGTCGCCCAGGGCAGGGTTTTCTTCCGTGAGAAGCTGGTCGGTTTTCTCCACCCCTTCGCTTTCCCCGGTCAGGGCGCTCTCGTTCACCTTCAGGCTGGCGCTTTCCACAATCCGGCCGTCGGCAGGAACCAAATCCCCCGCTTCCAGCAGCACAATATCCCCCACGGTAACTTCCCTGGAGGGGACGCTCAGCTCCTTTCCGTCCCGCAGCACCCGGGCGTTGGGAGCAGACATGGCCTTCAACCCTTCCAGAGACTTTTCCGCCCTCACATGCTGGACGGTACCCAAAACGGCGTTCATAATCAGCACCGCCAAAATGACCAGGGTGCTTTCCAGGCTGCCGGTAATCATGGAGATCAGCGCCGCAATCAGCAGCACGATCACCAGCATATCCGCAAACTGGGACAGGAACACCATAAAAACACTTTTTTTCTTCTTTTCCTGCAGTTGATTTAAGCCGTGGGCCTGCTGGTGGGCTTCCACCTGAGCCTGGCTTAGACCGGACTGACCGCTGTCCAGCTTTTCAAACAGCTCCTGGGCCGAACAGTTCCAATCCTGTTTCATCTAACTTCACTCCGTTTCCTTTTTGGTTCTCACAAAAGAGTCTGCCCTTTTTCCGCAAAAAAAGAGACCTTTACCACAGAAACACTCATCGGGTTCTGTGATAAAAGTCTCGCTGTTTCAAGCAGTGCGGGTTTTCTCTAAGGAAAACCGTGTATTGACGCAGCCTGCTCCGGAATCTCCGGCGCTACTCCCTTTTATGACAAGGAAAATGATACCATTCTTTGGCGCTGCTGTCAACCCTGTTTGAAAAAAGTTTAAGATTTGGAAAACAGGGCTAACTGTTCCTTGGCAAATTCGTCGTTATCAAAATAGTTCAGCTTCATGGCCGCCCGGACTTCGTCCAAGGTCTTTTGGGCCACTTCCGCCGCCTTTTCACTGCCGGTTTTCAGCATATCCAGCACAAAGGGGATATCCGCTTCATACTGAGCGCGGCGCTGGCGGATTGGCTCCAATTCTGCCTGAAGCACCTGATTGAGGAACTTCTTCACCTTCACATCTCCCAGGCCGCCTCGCTGGTAGTGGGCTTTCATCTCATCTAGGTTTTGATAATCCGGGCAGAACTGGGCAAAGTGTTCGTCCTTGCAGAAGGCGTCCAGATAGGTGAACACGGTGTTCCCTTCGATATGGCCGGGGTCGGACACTTTAAGATGGGTGGGGTCGGTGAACATATTCATCACCTTCTGACGCACCTCTTCGGGAGAATCAGAAAGATAGATGCAGTTGCCCAGGCTCTTGCTCATTTTGGCTTTTCCGTCGGTGCCGGGCAGGCGCAGGCAGGCCTGGTTTTCCGGCAGCAGGATCTGGGCTTCGGTGAGGGTTTCGCCGTAGGTGGCGTTGAACTTCCGGACAATTTCGTTGGTCTGTTCCAGCATGGGCTTCTGGTCTTCCCCCACCGGGACAATGCTGCCGTGAAAGGCGGTGATGTCCGCCGCCTGGCTGATGGGGTAGGTGAAAAAGCCCACCGGGATACTGGCTTCAAAGTCCCGCATCTGGATTTCGCTCTTCACCGTGGGGTTTCTTTGCAGCCGGGAAACGGTGACCAGGTTCATATAGTAAAAGGTCAGTTCGGTGAGCTGGGGCACCAGGGACTGGATGAAGATCGTGATTTTATTGGGGTCCAGCCCGCAGGAAAGGTAGTCCAACGCCACCTGGACGATGTTCTGCCGTACCTTTTCCGGGTGGTCGGCGTTGTCGGTGAGAGCCTGGGCGTCGGCAATCATCACATACATCTCATCGTAATTTCCGGCATTTTGCAGCTCCACCCGCCGGCGCAGGGAACCTACATAGTGGCCGATATGAAGTTTTCCGGTGGGGCGATCCCCAGTGAGGATAATTTTTTTCATGGTGTTTATTCCTTCCTTAACCTGTGTTTTCCATTCACTGGCTCTTAGTATAGCACAACTCCCAAAAGATTTCCACTAAAAGGGGAAAAATCCTTTTTCACTCCCGTTGCAAAACAGCGGCAAAGGTTGTATACTCTTTTCAGACAAGGAGGGGCAAATTATGAACACCAAAAAGGGACACTTTCTCCGCTTTTCCCTGACCCATGCCGAATGCGGCTACGACCACGTCCAGGTGTACGCCGTTTATTCCGGCGTAAAGGATCATCCCCGGGGCAACTGCAAGGTGGAATATTGGGTGCGGTTTGAGGACTACGGATTTATGAGCCTGATGTTTACCGAGATCCTATTGGTAAACAAAGAAAATATGCTGGACAAAATCAAGGCCCATCTGTTCCGCCATTTGGAGGAGCAGATCCGGGAGTACGACTACACCATCCGGCTGCTGGAGCAGAGCCAGCAGGAACATCCCCTGCCGGAGGACGAGTTTGAGGGGCTGGCGCCTTATCTGGAAGAAGCGGATAAAGAGGACTGAGTCCTTTGGTCCGCCGGTTTTCCCAAAAGACGGCGCCGGGCTTTTCAAAAGCAGGAAGAACAGCATGCGAAAAGCGGCTGACCCCGCAAAGGGTCAGCCGCCTATGTTTTGTTCGGGACGTAGGAAAAGGGTGTTCCCGGTTTATGTCACCGCTTTTTCTTCAGCACAATGACCACAACCACCACAGCGGCAATCACCAGCACTGCTCCGATGCCGCCCAGCACCCACCACAAAAAGGTGGCGTCTTCCGGGTCATCTACACCGGAAGCGGAGGTCAGGCCGGAGGACGCCGGCGCTTCGGTGGAAACCCGGAAATTTTCCTCCTCGCTGCCGTCGGTGGCGGTGATGACTGCTTCGCCAACCCCCACCATAGTAACCATGCCGTTTTCGTCCACAACAGCCACCGATTCATCGCTGCTGGACCAGGTTACCGTGCCGGAAAGGTCCGTGGCCAAAAGCTGCTGCTGGCCCTGGAGCAGCACGATGGCGCCGGAAGTCGTCGTGCCAGTGGAACTGCTCTGGGAAGAAGTTTCCTCTTCCGAAGATTCTTCCTGGGAAGAAGCAGAGTCATCCGAAGAGGTGGTAGTTTCAGAGGGATCTAAAACAGTCAAAGGCTGGGTCTGCACTTCGGTTTTATAAAAGCCCAGGGAAGCGTCGGTGGAGCAGATGTCGGTGGTGGAGAAGCTCACATCCAGGCTCTCCCCTGCCGAAGCGTTGACCACGAACCGGGCGGTGAAGAAGTCCTGATCCCCCAAATCAATGCCGGAGGTGTTTACATAAAGCACATTAAGCTGACCCTGCTGAGCGTCGTTGATTGTGGCGCCCACGCTGGAGCTGGCGCTGCCGTCCACATAGGTGAGCTGGTCAGCGTTGTATTCCAAGACCAACTGTGCCCCGCCGAACCAACCCTGGATGTCCACCGTCAGGGTGACTTCCTGACCGTTGGCGGCGGAAGAGGGAGTAAACGCAGCGGTGATGGTCTTGGTTTCGTCAATCTCAGCCTGCACCGGCCGGAACCCCCATCCCGCCAAAAACAGCAGCACTGCCGCCAGCAAAGCCAGCGCACCAGCGCCCTTGCGAATCAGAGAATTCATACAAATACCTCGCTTTTTCACAATCTCGTATTATTATAATCTCCTTTGACATAAATGTAAAGACAATTTTTCAAAACAATCCTGAAATTTTCCCGAACAAGCCTTTTCCTTAACTGCTGTAATGAAATTAGAAGCTTCTCTGCAAAAGAAAATAACCGGACGTTCCCGAAAAGAACGTCCGGTCAGGCTGTCGAAAAAGGTTCCTGATGTTTCCGGATTGACCCGCCTTCGGCTCTA
>CAZWNI010000110.1:0-4703 GCA_964635385.1 uncultured Oscillospiraceae bacterium | reverse complement strand
ATGCCCTTTGAAAAGGGCACGCCGCAGGGCTTCCCTAAACTTCGCTCGCCGCTAAAGCAGAGGGGCAGGGAAAATCCCTGCCCCTCCGGGTATAGCGTTATCCGTGGTCTGCCCGCCAATGGGCCGCCCTTGACTGTCAGCTCCGCTCCCCTATATCATACCAGACTCCCTCTCACCTCCGAAGATCCGTTTCCACCAGCTTTTCCTTTTTTTCGCTTCCTGCTCCCGCTTTACTTCTAAAAAGGCAATTTTTTCTGTCTGAAGCTCCTTCACGGTATCCTTCTCCTTCAGCAGAGCGTCCTGAAGCTCCGCCACTTTCAGAAGCAGAGCTTTGTTCTCGTTTTGCAACCGTTGTATTTCCTTGTCCTTGTCTACCTGCAGAAGAATAACAGGACTTTCCCGCCGCTTCTCGTCAAGGAACGCTACCGCTTTATCATCAAGGTATTGTGTCCGGGAAACCTTTGTTATGTGCCCTTCAAGCTCTTTCTTGTATCGGCTGACCTGCTTTCTGACCGCTTCATAGCTCACACCTTTCTGGACGGCATAGTCCCTCATAGATACCACGGCTTACTCCCCCCTTTCATTCTTAAAACAACCCTGTTGCACAACCTTTGTACAACGTTGTTTTTATGTCATTCTTCCCTATTTTCGCTCTTCATACACTTCCCGCCTATGCCCTACAGACAAAGCAAGGATAATTAGCTTGTTATCATCTATCCGGCAAATTAAACGGTAATCGCCTATCCTGTACCGCCATTGCCCGCTCCGATTCGCCGTCAGCCCCTTCCCGTGCTGCCGTGGCTCTTCCGTCCCCTCAAGGTTCTTATTTATCCATGACCGGATAATCTTCTGCGTGTACTTGTCCAGCTTCTTGAACTCCCTCTGAAACCGGACAGACAACTCGACCTCATACTTCTCCATCCAGCTCCCTCCAGAAATCAGCGGCGGGAGTAGACTTGCACCCACTGTCCAGATACTCTTGATAGGCTTCTTCTGCGACAGCCACGTCATATTCATCCTCTATCCGTTCAAATAGCGCCCGCTTGAATGCTTCCCCCAACGATAAAGAATGGATCCTCGCATAGCTCTCCGCCAATGCCTTTTCCTCATTCGTCAGCCTAATAGAAAATGCCATATTCTCAACTCCTTTCCTATTGTGTAGTACATTGTACTATATATTCCTCGTACTGTCAATCCCTTTGTCCCACCACTTTAGAACTGTTGGACGGCTTAGCCCCGTGTCTCTTTCGCAATCTATCTTCCTTCCGTCCGGGTGAAGCTCCCGCCACTCTCTCACAATTTGCTCCATTGTAGGACGGCCATTGCCGTCCCTCCAATTTGGATTTATCACATTTTGAATCGCTCTCATTACTTCCATGTGCTGTTTTTGCGTCCTGCCGTTCCGCTTAATCGGACTGTACTTCCAGCCCTGCCAGTCCTCAAGCCGCTGTCTCTGCGTCAGCATGGCCTTTTCCCCGTACATTTTCAGCGCAGACCTAACTTCACTGTCCCTAACCCTCCGCTTGGCATTCCTGTTAAAGAGCGGGAGCAGAGCATACAGATCTCGCTCCAGTTCTTCATAAGGCACATTGCACTTCCACGCGATTACCGCCAACGCACACATGGACGTATATCGCCAACCCTCCACACTCTTGTCTTGGCATTGAAGCAGTGCATTATCATAAAACGCCCGGTTCGTATGCCAACCCTGCCGCTTACGGTAAGGCTTTCCCTTCTTTCCATTTTCGGCCGGCCTCCAGACCTCGCCCCGCTTGCAAAAATGAATGTCTAACCCACAAGCAGCCGCCAACTCATCAGCTCCCCATTTCTTCCCTACACGGAAAGCACGATTCAGCCACATATCTTTACCACAGCCACCAGCCATCCTAAAATCCTGCCCGAACCACTGCACCTGCCGCCGCAGATAATTCCTTCTTGTAGTCTGCTGTTCTGCAAGTTCCCGGTACAGCCTGTCTATGTTCTCTGCATTGCGCTTGAAATGCGGAAGAGGTTCATCCAGTACAAAATATAGGTGAAGCCCTATCCCGCTATTAACGATATATGTCGGCATAGGGAGCGGCGTCCCAGACGCCGTAGCCCAGTTGCGCTGGAACGCAACAAGAAGAATTCCGCTGTACACGTTATCCATGTCAATGATAAAGGCATGAATGTCCTTTGCCGTCTGCTTACTCACATACTCCCGGAAGTAGGTACAGCCCCCCATCAACACATCATTACGCCCCTGCGCCGTCTCTACTGCTTCCTCAATGCTCATCTTAACCATGTGCTTCTGCTCATCTTCATCTATCATCACAACAGGCATGAGCTGTTCCATGTCCCCAAAAATATCCTCGTACAGCGTCCATGCAGACACCTGTTCCCCAAACTGCCCCAATATCTCGTTCTTATCCTCATATTGCTCCAAACGATACTCCAACGGCTCATCTGCCAGCCCTTTCCCCCTCGCCATGAAAAACCACCTCCACCCCCTATATTATAGTAACGGGCGTAATGTATCAATACATTTTTTTTACATTTTCGTATTTAAACACTTGACTTTATAACGTTGAACAAGTTTTGCACAAACGTTAGGATGCTCCCTAAATGTGAAAATTTTGTAAATTTTTCACGCCTCCCCCGCCTCCCCCAGAAGTTCACCCATATTACGGCAAACGAGAAAAGGAGGTGTATATTTTTGAGCTACATTTTTTCTTGCATAGCATCGATTGCAGCGCAGGTTATCGCTCATTGTCTCTGCAAACTTATTGATGGTAAGTAACCATCCTTTAGGTTAAAGGCCCCAAACCGGGGCCTTTAACCTGTGCGCTTTTAACTGTCACAATCATATCTCCGGTCGTGCGTCTGCTTGCGCCCGCCCCTCTGGAGCGCATTGCAGAACTGCTCCCACAGGTGGCACACCCGGCACGCAGTAAAAAAAGGGAACTGAGTTTCCTTTTTTTATGCCCAGATAGAGCAGTCATATTCCTTTTGGGACTAATCTGCGCAACTTTAGGGACACCCCAAGCTACGCAAACCTTTTTTTAAGCAGTTGCCAAAACTTCACTGAAAAATCTGATGAACAGACCTATCAGAAAAAACCTTTTATATCAGCAGACACGGTGAACACCCTCATGCTCTCCGCGTCTGCTGAAAATTTATCTATAAGAAATCTCCCATATTGACTGTGAAATTCAAAAAAGGAGGGGAGGTGTGGTCTTTGACTTTGAACGACTTTTTATTATCATTAGTCGTCTCCGTTGTGGCGCAGATTATTGCCCATTACTTATGTAAATTTTTAGACGGAGACAAATAGTTAACCGCCCCGGAGACATTCCTCCGGGGCGGTTAACCTGTGCGCTTTTAACTATCACAATCATATCCCCGGTCGTGCGTCTGCTTGCGCCCGCCCCTCTGGAGTGCATTGCGGAACTGCTCCCACAACGGCTTTATCTGCGGCAAGGCAATGAACCGCTCCAGCAGACGTAGACGGTTCTCCTTTTCCGCTTCCTTCCTAGCTTCTGCAATCCGCTGTTGCATGACACTCATACTTCCGAACTGCGCCGCCCCATCATCCATTTTCTTTTTTATTGCGTTGTCAGCCAGCACCAGCGTTTCTTCCGCTTCCCGGATTTTGGTGCGAAGTTCCGGTATTTCTCTTGCCATTTCCTCTTTTTCCGTCTTTAGAGCCGCTATATCGCCCTCTAGGGCCGCTTTACGTTCCGTGAGGGTTCTTATATCCCCTTGCAGGTCAGAAATGCTCTCACGGGCTTCTAGGAGCTCCTGCTTGGCTTTGTCGGCCTTCTGCTCATAGACCGCCGCCACTTCCTGCCAGTTATCCGCTTCTGTCTCGGCCAGTTCTGCATCCTCCCGAAGCTCCTGCAGGCGTTCTTGCTCCTGCGCCAGCTCCTGCCTAGCCATTTCAAGTTTATAGCGTATCTCTGACAAATGGGTGTTTTCAGACCCCTCTATGCCACGTTCCAACCCATACTGCGCCCCTACGTCCCGGGCGAACTCCGTTTGGATTGCGGTCAGCTCCGTTTTCGTAAATATCGCCTTTGCAGACAGCCGCCCGTCTACTGTGATCGGGACTACCCCGATATGCAAGTGTGGAGTGGCTTCATCCATGTGAACCGTGGCGTTCAATATCCTATCCGCTCCGTACCTGTCCTCAAACCATCTCACACTGTCCTCAAAAAAGGCTCTCTGGCCGTCTGCGCCAAGCCTTGCCATCGTGTCCTTGTCGGAGGTCACGATGAAATTGCAGACCGCCACAGCGTCCTTCCTGACGGCTCTCTTGCTTTCGACAAGTTCCGACACTTTTCGCCGAAATTCACCCCGGTAGTTGTCACAGGCCACAAGGTCATAATTGTACTTCGTCCGCTCTGGGTCTATGTCCGGGTTTGACCTTGACGGATGTTCCCGGTTGTTATGACTCTGGATGCCCCCCATAGACCCGGCTTTGATTTTCATCATGTGAACGACTGCATAGCCCATTTTACTGCCCTCCATTCTAGCGTCCTCATCGTAAGCAAAGTATAGCATATTATACTTTACTCTGTAAAGTAATGTGCGGGGGAAGTCCCCTCGACCCCTCTGAAGGGGGCTTTGCCCCCTCTCGACAGCCGCCACTATCCGCCAGTCTTCGCTCCCCCCACTGCTCAATGCCCTTTGAAAAGGGCACGCCGCAGGGCTTCCCTAAACTT
>CAZWNI010000109.1:0-4708 GCA_964635385.1 uncultured Oscillospiraceae bacterium | reverse complement strand
GCTCGCACCAATCCCGAACGTGCGCAGAAGCTGTTTGCGGAAGCCGAAGCCAACGCCAAGGCCAAGTATGAGCATCTGGTGAAGCTGGCTGCGGAAGGCTGATCTTTCGTTTCGTTCCAGGCGAATATACAATTTTTAGAGGCAGGGTCTTTCCCCTGCCTCTTTCTTTGTCCGAATGTAAGATTGACGGCGGGTTTCAACCGATTTTCTTTGACAGTTTCCCTGTTTTGTCGTACAATATAGGTAGAACTGAATCAAAGGAGATCTGCAATGAAACGAAAACTTTCTGCTGTCCCGGCGCTGCTGTTCTGCGTCTGCTTGCTTTTCATAGGCTGCGGCCAACAGGATCAAACCCAGGAAACAACTACGTCTACCCCTCAGACCCTTTCAGAATATGTAGAAACCAATGAGGAATCTCTGCAGCAGCTTTTGGGAATCAACGACGGCGACGATGTGACCCTGACGGTGTCAGACAATGAGCTGGAAATCTGTTATTCCTATCCCGCCGGTATCCACCCGGAACAGGAATTATTGGAGCATGCTGCGGAAAACAACTGGCTGAATTGGCAGGAAGCAGCCAACCAGATAACCCAGGTTTTGGGAGAGACCATTACGGTAACCGCTACCTATCAAACCGATGACGGTACGGTACTGGCCAGCTATGCGTGCGTAGGGGAAATCCAGCAGTAACGGAAAATCCAGGAAGGGAGGAGGGCTATGGCGAAAAAAAACAGTGTGGCAAATGTAACCTCAGCGCAACTGAATTCCAGGCTGAAAAAAGGGGAACTGCTCCCGGTTTATCTGCTTTATGGCCCAGAGCAGGGGCTGCTGCAAGCTATGGCCCAGCGGCTGATGGAGGCAGCAGTGCCGAAAGAAAGCCAACCTATGCTGCTCACCCGGTTGGAAGGAGAAAAGCTGGCGATGGATCAGCTAACCGCTCTCTGCCGTACCGTGCCTTTTCTGGGAGAACGACGGTGCGTTGTTGTCAGCGATTTTGCTTTGGATAAATTGGGGAAAGCAGATGGAGAACAGATGAAGCAGCTATTGACAAATCCCAGTCCTTTTGCGGTGCTGCTTTTGCTTTATTCCAATCCCGAGCTGGACCTCGCCAAGGCCAAATGGAAACCCTATATAGAAGGGGTCAAGAAGACGGGGGCTGTGTGCGAATTTGCCCACAAGACCCCATCGGAGCTGAAGAAAGCCCTTTGCGCCTACTGCGCAAAACGGGGCGGCAGTCTTTCCCCCGATACTGCGGCTTTTTTGGTGGACCGATGCGGGGTGGAATATAATCTGTTGACGGCGGAGGCGGACAAACTGCTGGCCTATGCCCATGGCCGGGAAATCACCAGGGAAGATGTGGAGCTGCTTTGCAGCAAGACCATTGAGCGCAGTGCCTTTGATCTGGCAGCAGCGTTGGTGGAAGGACGGGCGAAAGATGCCTTTACCATGTTGGAAGAACTGTTTGCCTTGCAGCAAAAACCGGTGATGATCCTGGGTGCAGTCAGTGCCAGCTTCCTGGATTTGTATCGGCTGCGGCTGGCTTTGGACAGCGGTCGCAGCGTTGCCCAGTTGGCACAGGATTTTGGCTACCGCAGCAGCTGGCGGTTGGAACGAATGGTTCGCCAGGCGGGACGATACCCCTTAAAACGGATTCAAAATTGCGTGCTGATTTTGGCGGAAGCAGACAAGCTGCTGAAATCTTCCAAATTGGAGGACGGTGTGATTTTAGAAACTGCCATGGGAAAAATGCTGTCCAATTCCTGACAATCAGAAAAACGGAAAGGATGAGAGTGATGTTGACTCCCAAGAAGATTGAATTTATCGAATTTATGATGAGCGCCGGGGTGCTGCGATTCGGTGATTTTATTACCAAAAGCGGCCGGCACACCCCTTACTTTATCAATACCGGAAACTACAAAACCGGCGCTCAGATCGCCACGTTAGGGAAGTATTATGCAGCTTTGGTGCAGGAAACGGTCGGGGACAATTTCACTGCCATGTTTGGCCCCGCTTATAAGGGGATTCCCCTGGCAGCCGGCTGTGCCGCACAGTTATACACCCTTTACGGCATAGACAAACCGTATTTCTTCAACCGGAAGGAAGCCAAGGATCACGGCGAAGGAGGCAGTCTCATCGGCTATAAGCCGATGGATGGAGATAAGGTAATTATCATTGAAGATGTCATCACCGCCGGCACCGCTGTGCGGGAAACATTGCCGGTACTGCAATCCGCCGCCAAAGTGACAGTGGAGGATATGTTCATCTCCGTCAACCGCTGCGAAGTAGGTCAAACTCCCGGCAAAACCGCCATTACCGAAGTGGAGGAAGAATTCGGTATCAAGGTTCATGCGCTGGTGACGGTGGAAGATATTCGGGATTACCTGATCCAAAAGGACGGTTATGAGGAACTGGTAGAGCGAATGAAGGAGTATATGGAGCAGTATTGTGTGCTGTGATTTTTCCATAACCATCAACGTAAAAGCGATCCCCCTGATTTTCAGGGGGATCTCAGCTTGTAGAAAACCCAAGTCAAGCCATAAGGCAGCGACTTGGGTTTCTTTTATATCTAAAGGATAAAATCCAGATAATTAGCGAAAAAAGGAAATCCTTTCCGCTTCTATCCACTGGCTGGCTTTGGCCTCACTTCCAAGTGGACGGCTTTTTCAAATTTATAACAGCGAACTCCGGCTTCACCCATCGACTGATTTGAGTAAGGCCTCCGTATCTCTGTTTTTACAACATTCAACGATACCGATAGGGGCGGCCTACGCCTTCCTGAATCATGCCTTCCCGATAGGCTTTCAGCAGTTCCCGGAGATCTTGTATTTCTTCTGCAATGGCTTTGCCGTTGTCGGTGTCCGCAATGTTTACCCGCTGGGGCATTCGCTCCACCACCTGGACGTCCGGCGTGTTTTCCTGTTCGTTTCGACGGAAGGGACGATGTTCCGCCAGACGCAGGCTATGAGAATCATAGATCAGGGTGTACCCTGCAATGCCGGTACGGGATTGATACGCTTTGGAAATGCCGCCGTCAATGACGAACAGCTTCCCTCCTGCTTTGATGGGACTGTCTCCGTCAATTTTCTTGACCGGGACATGGCCGTTGATGATGTGTCCGTGGGTGGGGTCCAGTCCAAATTCTCGGAGGATTTTATCGCAGATTTCCACCTGGTTGTTCAACCGGTAATAAGGGTCGTAGGTTTCTTTGTAGGTGGATTTATCCTCGATAAAATAATGTTCGAAGGCGGTCATTTTGTCCTTGCCGTACAGGGGGGAATCCTGACCGCACCAAAGATACCACATAAAATCTACGGCGCATTCCTGCTTCTCCCTGGAGCCGCCGCCGTAGTAGGCCCGGGATGCAATTTTGTTGATGTGATCCAGCATGGCTTTGCCGGAGTAGCTGCCTTCGGTAAAAGTGTAGCTGCGGAAGTTGCCCTTTTCATCCATGGGAATGCAGCCGTGATACATTAAATTGTTGTTGTAAGTGCGGTACATGGAACCGTGGGAATACAGGAATTTGATGTGCTTTTGCAGCTTCTCGCTGTGCTGGAAGGACGCTGCCAAAACATCCATCAGGGCAGCTTCTTCCGGAGTCAATTTGCAGGGGTCTTTGGGGTCAATGGTAGGCAGGCAGGTGTCCCGCATGGGGTAGCTCTTTCCTTCAATGTTTACGGTCATATCCTGGAAATTGACATTGTTTAAGCCAATGTGACGGGTCAGGTTGTATTCCGGATGCCGGGCCAGAAGCTGGCCTTCCAGCTTAAATTGGATCACCGCAATGGCTTTGTGCATTTTTGCTGCCAAATTCAGCCCTACCGGGTCGTATTTGTTCCGATCCAGGGTGTGCGGGGCAAAGTATGTGCAGGGATCGTCATGGTAGACCAGCCCGGCAAATTCCGACAACGCCCGCAGGTTGATCCCGTATCCATCTTCCAACTGGTCGAAGCTGTTGTAGCTGGTGGCAATCCGCACTACATTGGCCATCAACGCCCGGTTGCCGGAAGCGGCGCCCATCCAGGAAATGTCGTGGTTTCCCCATTGGATATCTACATTTTTAAACCGGATCAACTCATCTAAAATAATGTCAGCTCTGGGGCCGCGGTCAAAGATATCCCCAATGATGTGGAGCTGATCAATGGAAAGGCTTTGGATCAGGTGACATAACGCCGTGATAAAGCTGTCCGCAATGCCGGTATCCAAAATGGAATGAATAATTTCTTCGTAATAGAAATCTTTATTGATGTCCTCGGTGACGTTGAGCAGTTCGTCCAGTACATAGGAAAACTCCTGGGGCATCCGTTTCCGCACTCTGGAACGGGTGTATTTGGCGGAAACCGCTTCGCACACTTGGATCAAGCGGTAGATGGTGAGCTTGCGCCACTCGTCATCCAGCTCTCCATCTGCCCGCAACAGCTTCATTCGCTGTTCCGGATAGTAGATCAGGGAAGCCAATTCTTCCCGGGCACAGGTGTTGAGGGTTTTCCCAAAAATCATGTCTATCTTGGAACGGATCATACCGGAGGCACTTTTCAGCAGGTGCAAAAAGGCTTCATATTCTCCATGTAAATCGCTGAAAAAATATTCCGTCCCTTTGGGTAAACTGCGAATGGCGCTGAGATTGATGATTTCGGTGGAGACTGCTTCGGCAGTGGGATACTCTTTCGCCAGCAACTCCAGATATTTCAAATCCATAAACCGTCCTCCT
>CAZWNI010000108.1:0-4767 GCA_964635385.1 uncultured Oscillospiraceae bacterium | reverse complement strand
AAGAACACTGTAGAAAAATGCCGCAATCAAAATCCCTCCCGGAGAATGACGTCCCAACAGAGCAATCAGCATTCCGTCCCAGCCCAGGCCGGGGCTGCCGGAAAAGCTCAAGGTGTACCGGTACTGCTCGCTCATCATATAGCCGGCTCCGGCAATTCCCGCCAAAGCGCCGCTGATCAGCATGAGGACGATAATTTTCCTGCGCACCCGCATTCCGGTCGCTTCTGCAAATTCCGTATTTTTACCAATCGCTGTGATCTGATAACCCAACCTGGTACGGAGCATCACGATGCTCACGATCACGAAAATCACCAGTGCGATTACAAAAAACATGGTGAACCGGGAACTTCCCAACCGGCTAAACATGGCGCTGGACTGAATGGCCGGAGTACTGACATACCCTGCGCCGGAATCCCGAAACGGCCCAGATGCCAAATATTCCAACACTGTGGCCATGGCGTAGTTAAAGGTCAGCGTGACCACCATTTCGTCTACATGGAAATAGGCTTTCAACAGTGCAGGAAGAAGGGCAAACAGCATTCCGCAGACAGCGCCCACCATAAAGCAAATGAGCTTATCCAAAAATGCATTTCCCGTGCTGTAATAAGCTCCCACCAAACCGGCAAAGAAAGCGCCAAACAAAAGCTGCCCTTCCACGCCCATGTTGTAGATATTGGCCTTAAAGGTAATGGCAATGGCCAAACCGGTCAAAATCATGGGAGACGCATAATGCAGAGTGTTGCCCAAACCGGTTGCAGTGAAAAGCTGACGGCCAATCATAGTAGCATAGGTGCTAATGGGGTTTTCTCCAATGGCAAGAATGATAATCCCACCGATGAAAAAGGCCAGCAAGACCGGCAGCAGGGAGTTAATTACCTTTATGCACCCGGAAGATATTTTTTTGGCTAGGATTTTCTGCCTCATGACAACACCTCATTTCCCCCGGGTGCGGCCCCTGCCATCAACAGCCCGATTTCTGCCGTGGAAATCTGTTTGGGGTCTACCTCACCGATAATTTCCCCTTTGTACATTACTGCCACACGGTCCGACAAACTCATAATTTCACTGAGTTCGCTGGAGATCAACAAAACCGAATACCCTGCATTGCGGAATTGGAGCAGTTGACGGTGGATAAATTCGATGGAACCTACGTCCACTCCTCGCGTGGGCTGGCAGGCAATCATTAAGCTGGGATGGCTTTCAAATTCCCGGGCAATAATAATTTTTTGAGCGTTACCGCCGCTGAGTTCCGCCACATCGCCTCGTTCGTCTGCAACTCGAATGTCGTATTTTTGAATATAGGCTTTCGCTCGTTCTAAAATAGACTTCCGACGAAGCATTCCTAAACGACACACGGCGTTGTCGTTGAGATACCCAGCCACACAGTTATCTGGAATACTCATTCCGTGACAAAGACCCTGCCCATACCGGTCCTCGGGGATAATTCCGATTCCCTCTTTCCGGAGCTGATCCGGCCAAAAATTGGTAATCTCCTTTTCCCCCAAAAACACACTGCCTTTCGTGGAAGTCATCAATCCGGTAAGCAGCTTGACCAACTCACTTTGTCCGTTTCCCTCCACGCCGGCAATGCCGAATATTTCTCCCTTGTGAACCTGAAAACTCACGCCACGAACTACTTCATTGCCGTGAAGATTGACAGTGTGCAGGTTCTCCACCCGATAAGCCACCTGAGAGGAAGGCGGCTGAGCATTTTCATTGCTGACCGTGAGAACCACATCTCGTCCCACCATCATTTGCGCCAACTCTTGCTCGTTGGTTTCGGCGGTTCGCACCGTTCCAACCACTTTTCCGTGCCGAATCACCGTAACACTGTCGCTGAGTTCCATTACTTCCCGCAGTTTATGGGTGATGACGATAATTGTTTTTCCATTCTGCCGCAGCTCTTTCAGATTTTCGATCAGCCGGTCCACTTCCTGAGGTGTCAACACAGCGCTGGGTTCATCTAAAATCAAAATTCGCACACTGCGATAGAGCATTTTCAGAATTTCCACCTGCTGACATTGCCCTACCGACAAATCCTCCACCCGTTGGGCAGGATCCAGTTGAAAATGATACTCATTGATGAGGGCTTCAACCTTTTTCATCTCCTCTTTCCGATCCAGGAAAGGCAACGTCAACCGTCCTGCCTTTTTGTTGATTTCAGTGCCCAGCAATATATTTTCGTACACGGTCAAGCTGGGAACCAGCTTAAAATGCTGATGCACCATACCGATTCCTTTTTCCATAGCATCCACCGGGCTTTTGAACTGCACGGGTTTTTCATCTATGAGAATGCTTCCTTCCGTCGGAGTCAGAGTGCCATACAGCATATTCATCAATGTAGATTTACCGGCGCCGTTTTCCCCCACGATGCATTTAATTTCCTGGGGCTCCACAGAAAAACTGATACGATCGTTGGCTACGAATTCATCGAATTTTTTGGTTAAGTCGATTGTTCGAATAATACTCACAGATACCACCTGCCTTTTGCAGTAAAAAACAGCCGCCCGCAACTCCGGCGGACGACTGCTGTTTGAAATTGAAATTCACTGCATTTTTGGTTCAGAATTAAATTTTATCGAATATTTACATTCAGAACCTCAGACGGATCCAAAGTCTCTCCCGCCTGTGCATTGACTACGTCGATTTCGCCGTTTTCGATTTGAGTTTTTACATCTTCCAATTTGGCGAGAATTTCATCCCACAATTCTTGATCCTCAATATATTCACTGATAGTAGACAGATCGGTGATACCGGTAGCGCCAGATGCTAAATCATAATTCTGAACCCGATCCATGTCGCTGAGCGTGCCTTCGAGATAGGCGCGGGTAATGGTTTCTACTGGAACGCCGGTGGTCTTCAGTACAGAAGTCAGCACATAGCCGGGCTGCTGATCATCCAAATCGGCGTCCACCTGAATGGCCAATTTCCCATCTTCCTGGGCACGGGAAGTAATGCCGTCGCCCACATTGCCGCAGTCGGCGAATACAACGTTCGCACCGCTGTCATAGAAGGTGCCGGCGGTCGTGTTGCCCAATGCCGTATCGGTAAAGCCGGCGTCGTAACGAGCGTAATAATCATAGGTTACATTGCCGTATTCTTCGGCCGCTGCATTGATTCCCTGCATGAATCCATAGGAATACACCAAAATACCGTTGGAGTTGGTTCCTCCTATAAATCCTACCGCTCTGGCTTCCTCTACCGGAGTAAACTCGTATCCATCCCCAAACAGGGCATCTTGGTTTTCATTGACCTGGACGTAAAGATAGCCTGCCAAATAGGAAGCTTCATGTACATCAAACATTACAGAAGTTACATTATCATATTTGGTGGAACCGTCATCATTAACATTGGGGTTGTCGTTGAATATCACAAATTGAGTGTCGGGATATTGCTCCGCCAAAGGTGCTGCGCCGCCTTCCCCGTTGATCAGGGCGTCAAAATCGTATTCCAGGCTGAAGATTAAATCGTAACCGTCTGCCGCCAAAGTTTCCAGTGCAGCAGATACTCCGTTGGTGGGCTCTACAATGCGAACTTCAATGTTCAACTCATCCGCCAATCCTTGCAACGTTTCCACCGCAGAACGGTTGTAGCCGGTATCATTTTGACCTGCCTCCGATGTAATGAAAGCAACCCGTGCTGCATATTCTCCAGAACCGGAACTGTCAGAACTGCATCCAATCAACAGCGTTGCTGCCATAATCAGTGCAATTAAAATTGCGGAAAAACGTTTTAATGTGTGTGTCATAATGGATGCTCCTTTACATTTTATTTATGTTTACCGTCTCTAGAAAACGGCTTACAACACCAATTGCCTGCATATAACACCCGCCAAAAAGTTCAACGAACCTGGTTGATGTAGAACTTAAACCGGTCGCTGCGATAGCAACACTTGAAAGTTTCTACCGGAACCTCTTTTCCTCCCACTAAACCATAGGTTACACATTGAAACAATAAAAGCGGAACACCGTTTTGTACATGGAGATAATCTGCTACGTCATCTCTGGCGATAATGGCCTCCACGGTTCTGGTCGCATGGGTTAAAGTAATCCCATAATCCTCTTCCAGAACACGGTACAGCGATTCCTTGGAAAAATCGTGTTTTTCAATGCCGGATAAATACTTATACGGAAGGTAGGTTTGCGTATAGTTGATGGGTTCATTATCCGCATAATAGATGCGATTGAGGAAAAAAACCTGATCATTATCCCCCAGGTTCAGATTTCTCTGACGCTTTTTATCCGCCGGCACCACCTGACAATCCAGCACCTGCCGGGAGGCCTTCATGCCAAGTCGCTCTATATCCTGGGTACAACTTGTAATGGAAAAAAGATCTTGACTGTTCTGCTCCCCTTTTACATAAGTGCCCTTGCCTTGAACTTTATAAAGATACCCTTCCTGTTCCAGCTCTTCAATGGCCCGGCGCACCGTAATGCGGCTCACGTCCATAGCCGCCATCAATTCCCGTTCACTGGGAATCATTGTGCCCACCGGAAATTCTTCATTATCAATTTTTTCTACAATAGTTTTCTTTACCTGAAAATACTTTGGTATTTTTATTTGATTCATTTTGTTACCTCAATCTCTTTCCGTCGACTGGTTATGATGTCATATCCAGTAAACTCATCATATCATGTTCTTATCCCTGTGTCAAGTGAACAGATTTCACAATCTTTGTAAATAATTTTTGTGCATTTAGACGCTTAATTTTGAAAAACACCAAAGGTTACCGTTCTTATATTCACAAAAAAGAGACTTATCGTGAAA
>CAZWNI010000107.1:4327-4837 GCA_964635385.1 uncultured Oscillospiraceae bacterium | reverse complement strand
CTGGACGGACGGATTGCGGACCTGTATTACTCCAACTCCCTGCTCACCGACATCACTTCCTACATGGAAGCCAACCCGGCTCCGGATCTGAGTGAGGAATCGGAAGCCGTCGTGGCTCTGGTAGCCGAGCGGGAGAACCTGCAGATCGTGGAATCTGATGGAACCATCACATATGGCACGGAAGCAGACAGCAACGGCAACCTGGAAATTCTCGAGGTGGAAGGCAACGCCAAGGCGATGCTCAGCACCGAACAGTACACCCAGGAAACCCTGGCCACCAACGACGTCACCACCGATGCAGGCTATCGGGAATACGATGTGTCCGCCTTCCTGGCAGATGCTGACGACTTCTCCCTCACCGCCTGGGTCCGTTGGTACGGCGACGGCACCACCGCCTGGGGCGGCACCCAAACCCTGACCGCCCAGCGCTTCTTCGATTTGTTCAACATCGAAGATGGCGATGAAAGCGACTATGAGTTCTACTTCAACGGCTGGGAAGAAGACTACTAC
>CAZWNI010000107.1:0-4317 GCA_964635385.1 uncultured Oscillospiraceae bacterium | reverse complement strand
CAGAAACCCCTCCGTCAGCAGCACTTCCGAATTGCAGGAAGGCATTGACGAACTGACCCTGCTGAACAACAACCCCAACGTTTCCAGTGCAGAAGCCGGCGTGTATCTCTGCGGCATCACCGCCGGAGCTACCATGAACGGACTGAACCGTCCCTGCTTCCGTCCCGGCCTCACCTTCGTGGCCAACGGCAACCAGACCAACTCCGGCCTGCCCTATCAGTGGACCCACATTGCTGTGGTTTACGATGCGGACGGCCATGTAGGCAGTGACGGAACGGTTTACGGCGCTTCCCTGACCTATTATGTGGACGGCGCTGCTTATGCGGTTCGTTACTTCGACTACGATGACTTTGACGTCACCGAATCGGTGTCTGCCTTCTATCAGAACAATTCCGACCCGAAAAACGCAGCCCTGATCGGCACCTACGATCCTGACACCGACTCCTACGACAGCAGCCAGGTGGTAGGCGGTTCTGTGGACGGCGCCGACGTGATCTACGGCCTGGACAGCGCAGAGCAGCTGAAGGTGAAGAACATGGCTCTGGATACCCTGTATCTGGGCAAGTCCACGGACTCCACTGCCCTTTGGAACGGCCAGTATCAGAACGCCTATCTCTACAACTACTCCCTGACCAGCAGCGCCGTAGGCGAAGATTACAGCGACTTTGTGAAGTCGGTGGACGGCGTTTCCTACACCAGCCCCGAAACCGAAGCGGACAACCCCTTCACCTTAGATGACGATGTGCTGGCTTATGCCCTGGTCACCGAAGAAGATGAATTCTCCAAGACCATGGAAATGGGCTTCAACGCCGAATGGCTCACCAACTCCGCTTTCCGGGATTCCAACAGCCTGACCTTCAACGGCGACGGCGGATATGTGGAAGTGCCGGTGGATTACCTAAAAGATGCCGATGGAAATGTATCGGATCAGCTAACCTTCTCCACCTGGCTCAGCGTGGGTGAAAGCATCAGCTGGGGACGAATCTTCGACATCAAGGGCACCAACGGCGAGTTGATTTTGAGCAACAACGGCTATTTCAATGACGACGCCGACGTGGGCCTGGGCCTGCGCTCCGCCACACTGGACGCAAAGTCCGGCATTGAACAGAGCCATACCGACACCTCCAACGGCCAGTATATCCCCCTGGGAAGCTGGGTGAATGTCACCGTGGTGATTGACGGGCTAGATGTCGCCATCTACTTCCAGGGCGAGCTGCTGGTGGAAGGCGAGCTGGAAATGACCCTCAGCGAAATGGACATCGACACCTTCTATCTCAGCCGCAGCGCTGCGGTAGACGGCAAGTACGGCCTGCCTCTGGACGCGGATAACAACATCACCTTAGATGAAACCTATCTCTTCCAGACCGCATTGACCGATGAAGAGGTTTATGACCTGATGCTGTACGGCTACACCGGCCTGTCCGGCTCCACCATCGAAGAAGACAGCAGCCGTTTGGAACTGCTTGACGTAGCGGATCTCTTCGACGAGGAAAAGAATGTGGACGTCTACTATGTGGACATCAGCGACCACAAGACCCTCAGCGCCGAAGTGATGAATGCTCTGGCGGAAAGCACCGGCAAGACCTTGTATGTCCGGGTGGTGCAAGGCGTCAGCTACGACTTCATCTGGGAGCTGACCAGTGAAGCCTTTGCTGGAAATACCTACACCTCCGCCGATGAGTTTGATCTGTTGGTTGCCGGCGAGAATATGTCCGATGAAGATGCAACCACCATCTTGACCAACTGGATACAGATTGATCCCACGGCGAATGTCACCCTCCAGGCCCAGACCATCACCGTGTATGCCGATACACTGCCGGTCAGCCTGAATCTGTTCATCAACTATGGCAGAGACTTCCTGAACGAAGACGACGGCACTCTGACCGATGCGACCCTGAACCTGTATAAGGGCACCGCCTCCGACTACACGCTGGTAACGGCTGGTCTCCAGGCGGCAACCGGTGCGGACGGCGAGACGCTGCTGCAGGATTACACCAATCCCACCACCAGCGCTTCCGGTACAGTCGTGGAGTATTACGTTCAGACACTCACAGAGGGCGGCAGTTATATCCTGACTACCAATACCCTCCCGTAATTCCCAACCGGGAATTTCAGGGCCCCGCAGAAAACCTGCGGGGTCCTTTCTTTTTGTCTGTGAGCCGTTTGTCTGGGGTTTGGATTGCGGAGAAGGAAAGTCCTCCAACTGAATTGAAAACACAGGCTGAGTGTGTTATACTAAGGAAGATGAAGGAAAAGGAGTAAAGTATGTCACAGTATTTGGCGATAAAGCAAAAGATTCTGACCAAAGAATATAATTTCTTAAACCCCCAGCAGCGGCAGGCGGTGTTTCAGGTAAACGGCCCGCTGCTGATTCTGGCAGGAGCCGGCAGCGGCAAAACAACCGTGCTGATCAACCGCATCGGTTACCTGCTTACCTACGGGGACGCCTGGGCTTCGGAGCCTGCGCTGCCCTTGACCGGGGAGGAAGAGGGCTTTTTGGAGCAGTGCCTGGAAAATCCCGACCTGGACCGGCTGCGGCTGGTGAGCCTGCTGAAAGCCCCCACGGTGCAGCCCTGGAATGTGCTGGCCATCACCTTCACCAATAAGGCCGCCAATGAGCTGAAAGCCCGTCTGGCGTCGAAGCTGGGTGAGGAGGTGGGGGGACAGGTCCGTGCAGGCACCTTCCACTGGGTCTGCGTGCGGATTCTCCGCCGGGAGATCCAGAATTTGGGGTATACCTCCTCCTTTACCATCTATGATACCGACGACAGCCTGCGGGTGATTAAGGACTGCATTGCGTCTTTGGGGGTCAACGATAAGATGTTCCCTCCCAAGACCTGCCTGAATGCAATCAGCCGGTGGAAGGACAGCATGGTGTACCCGGACCAGGCCGCCCTGGAAGCGGGAAGCGATTTCCGCCAAAAGACCCTGTCCAACCTGTACACCCTCTACCAGCAGCGGCTGAAAACTGCCAATGCGGTGGATTTTGACGACATTATCCTGCTGACGGTGGAGCTGTTCACCAATTTCCCCGATGTGCTGGACCACTACCAGAACCTGTTCAAGTACATCTTGGTGGACGAATACCAGGACACCAACCAGATGCAGTTTGAGCTGGTGCGGCTGCTGAGCCAAAAGTACGGCAACCTGTGCGTGGTGGGGGACGACGACCAGAGCATCTATAAGTTTCGGGGCGCCACCATCGAAAATATCCTCTCCTTTGAAAAGACCTTCCAGGGGGCGAAAGTGGTGCGGCTGGAGCAGAACTACCGCTCCACCCAGCACATTCTGGACGCCGCCAACGGCCTGATTCAGAACAACCGGGGCCGGAAGGGCAAGCGGCTGTGGAGCGACCAGGGGGAAGGGGAAAAGGTGAAGCTGTTCCGCTGCCGGGACGATTATGAAGAAACCGCTGTGGTGCTGGATCAGATTAACCAGAATTGCGCCCAAGGCGTCCCTTTGAAGGAACAGGCTATCCTTTACCGCATGAACGCCCAATCGGGACAGATTGAAAAGCGGCTGGTACAGGCAGGGATTGCCTACCAGATTGTGGGCGGCACCAAGTTTTTTGACCGGAAAGAGATCCGAGATGTGCTGGCCTACTTCCATGTGATGGATAACCCGGCAGATGAAGTGCGGCTGCGGCGGATCATCAATGAGCCAAAACGAGGTATCGGCAATACCACCGTCGCTGCCGTTGAGCAGCTTGCCCGGCAGACCGGCGCCACCATGATGGAGGTAATCCGCAATGCCGACCAGTACGCCCTGCTGAGCAAGCGGGCCGGGGCGCTGCTGGGATTTGCCCGGCTGATGGACGAACTCACCGACCTGGCTGCCCGGCTGCCCTTGGAAGAGCTGCTGGATGAGCTGATGGACCGCACCGGTTACCGCACCGCCCTGGAAGGGGAAGGGGTGGAAGGCCAGGTCCGGCTGGAAAATATCCAGGAATTGAAGTCCAACCTGGTGAACTACCAGGAGGAACAGGGGGAAGAAGGGAACCTGTCCGGCTTTTTGGAAGAGGTCAGCCTGTACACCGACCTGGACCGGCTGAACCAGGAAGAAGATAAAATCACCCTGATGACTGTCCACGCCGCCAAAGGCCTGGAGTTTGCGGCGGTGTACCTCATCGGCATGGAGGAGAGTATTTTCCCCTCCAGCAGCGCCATTTTAAGCGAGGAAGAGCTGGAAGAGGAGCGGCGGCTGGCCTATGTGGCCATTACCCGTGCCAAGCGGAAACTCTGCATTACCTGCGCCGGGCAGCGAATGCTGTTCGGCATGACCCAGCATAACCTGCCCAGCCGGTTTTTGGCGGAACTG
>CAZWNI010000106.1:0-4865 GCA_964635385.1 uncultured Oscillospiraceae bacterium | reverse complement strand
TTTTTGTAAAAAGCTGCACCAAAAACTTTTATGTTTTACTTTTTCTACAGCCTGAAAGGATACCGTTTCGGGCTGTGTCCTTTCGTATTTTTCCCATTCGGCGCTTGGCAAGGAGTTTCCTTATCCCCGCCAGAATTCCTCCACCGTCTTTTCCACCAAACTGTCCAGCAGGCCCAGATCGTCCATAAGCTGCAAACCGGTGTACCGGCTGCGGATTTCCTTGGCGTCCCGGAGAATGGCTTTCCACATCTCCTTGCTGTGGGGATAGGGGCCGAAATCGGTATAGCCATCCAGGCTTTTCATCAGCTTGGCGCTGTCGGAAAGCTGTTCCAACGCCTGGGCAATGCCCTGGTTAATTTCCTGCTGATGGGCGAAGTAGGCTTCGATCCGCCGGATAACGGCGTCCGGAGCGTGGCGCTGTTCCTTCTGCTCCAGTTCCAGCACCGCCTTGGCTCCTTTCTGGTACAAAGCTTCCATTCGGACCTGATAATCCTTCCAATCAAAAGCTTTGGCATGGGCAATGGCCTTGTCTTTCTCCGGGGTGCAGGCCAAAAAATTCCGGTACAAAGACCCCATTACCAAAGTGCCCAAGCCCACGTTGATGCCGTGGAGTTCCCCGTATTCTCCGGCGAAGATGGACTGCATTTCCAGGCAGTGGGCGATGTGGTGTTCCCCAGAGGACGCAGGGCGGGAATTTCCCGCGAAGGCCATGGCAATGCCTGCCAGCACCAGGGCTTCCATCAGTTGTTCCAGGGCCTTGCTGTCCCGCTTTTGCAGTCCCGGCACCGCCTGCCTGCACCGGTCCACCGCCTGGTTCATCAGGGCGGCGATGGACTGGCAGTAGTATTCTCCCGAAAGCTGGTGGCTCATCTTCCAGTCGTGAATGCTCCACACCTTGCCCAGCACATCTCCCAACCCGGCGGCCAGCATCCGATCGGGACAGGTAGCCAGCAAGTCGGTGTCCCCGATGATGCAGTCGGCGCAGTGGGCTCCAAAGGTCTGCTTCAGGTCCTCCACCACCAGAGGGCTTACCGTGGAAGCAAAACCGTCCATACTGGGAGCAGTGGCGATAATGTAGTAAGGCAGGGACTTTTGATAGGAAGCGTACCGGGACAGGTCGTTGACGGTGCCGCTGCCCACCGCCAGCAGCAGACCGGTAGACGGGGCAATGTCCTTCATCAGCTCCTGGGCCAGAGTCATGGTGGCGTGGGGCTGGGACTGGGCGAAGCAGTGCATCCGCACCTTCCAGCCCTCCCCGATGAGCCGCTGGGCCAAGGCGTCCCCGAATACCTTGCGGGTATTGGGGTCGCAGACGATGAGCAGTTCATCCATAGCCTTTTCCAGCATCCGGCCTTTGGTGGGCTGGGCGGCCAAAAATTCCTCCAGCCGGCGGGTAACCCCTTGGCCAATGCAGATTCGGCGGATGTCCGCCAAATGAGTATGGCCGCAATCACATTCAAAGGGGGTTTGAATCAGCCTTGAAATGGGCAGAGATGCAAATTCCATGGGTATCACCTCAAATAAAGTTTGACAATCTTTTTCTTATTCATTGGTAATACTACCACGAATCAAAGCGGCTGTAAAGCCCGCTTCTTGCGCTGAGCCACTCCGGTCTGTTATGTTAAAACGGATTCTAAAAAGGAGCCGTTCCCATGCAAAATAACAGCGCCCACCTTGCTGTGTCTGGCCGTGGTGGCGCTGCTGTAAAAAGGAAGGAAAAAACGGCATGGGAAAAATCACCCATGCCGTTCCTGTTTGGATTTCGTTATTGTTTGGGGTTTACCAGTTTCCTGTTTTTCATCAGATACTCCAGCCCACTGTACACCGCCAGCGCCGCCGTGATCCACATGAGGATCTGGCTGACCAGCATGGCGGGCAGTTCCACGCCGGTGATCTGAGTAATGGCGCACATCACCAGCACCGCCACAATGGACACCATCTGACTGGCCGTTTTGACCTTACCAGACCGACCTGCCGCCAACACAATGCCCTGAGCCGCCGCTACCAGCCGCAGGGAGGACACCATAAATTCCCGTGCCGCCACAATGATTACCACCACCGGGCTGCAAAAATCGGGAATCAGGCAGATCATGGCGCTGAGTACCAGCACTTTATCCGCCATGGGGTCCAAAAACTTTCCGAAATTAGTGACCAAATCCCGGCTGCGGGCAATTTTCCCATCGAAAAAGTCGGTGATGGAGGCGGCTGCAAAGATCAGAAGCGCCCAAAGGTAGGACAAGGGAATGTCATCGCAAAGCAAAAACAGCACCAAAAAAGGCACCAGCACCATGCGGAGCAGAGTGAGACGATTTGGCAGGTTCATCCTTGTTTCCCCCTTTTGGGCAGTCTGGCTTCCCGTCCCAGCAGGTCGCCGTCCATGGTATCGGTGATTTCCACCTGGATGATCTCTCCGGTGTGGTGGCGCCCCTGAGCCTGGAAGAACACCTTGCAGTCAATGTCCGGGGCGTCAGCCTCACTGCGGCCGTAGCAGCAGCGGTTCATCCGGTCGTACCCTTCCAGCATCACCGGGATGGTGGAGCCAATCTTCTGTTTGCTCAGCCGGTCCATGATCCGGCCCTGATATTCCATCACCAATTCCGCCCGGCGCTGCTTCACTTCTTCCTCCAACTGGTTGTCCAGCTTTGCGGCAGGGGTTCCTTCCTCCTGGGAATAGGCGAAACATCCCAGCCGGTCGAATTTCATTTCCTTGACAAACCGGCAGAGCTGTTCAAACTCCTGCTCCGTCTCTCCGGGGAACCCGGCAATGAGGGTGGTGCGCAGGGTGATGCCCGGCACGGTTTGGCGGATATGAGCCAGAAGCTGCTTGGTTTCCTCCCCCAGCATGGGACGATGCATTCGCTTTAACACCCCATCGGCGCAGTGCTGCAAAGGCAGATCCAGATAGGGCAGCAGGGGATTGTCCCCCTTCATCAGTTCCAACAGCTCCTCGGTGATTTTATCCGGGTAGCAATACAGCAGCCGGACCCAGGAAAATTCCTTGATTTCAAACAACTGTTTCAGCAGGTCGGTGAGGGCATAGCGGCCGTACAGGTCGCTGCCGTAGTTGGTGGTGTCCTGTGCCACCAGGATCAGCTCTTTCACTCCCTGCGCCGCCAGGATTTTGGCTTCTTCCACAATCTTTTCCATGGGGCGGCTGCGGAAGGGGCCTCGGATGGAGGGAATGGCGCAGTAGGTACAGTGGTTGCTGCACCCCTCTGCGATCTTTAAGTAAGCGGTGTAGGGGGGCGTGGAGAGGAGCCGTTCCCCTTCCAGAGAAAGAGCCGTCTTTTCTCCATACTGCTCCAGGTGGGTTTTCCCTTCCAGCACCTGCTCCACAATCTCCGGGATGCTCTGGTTGGCGCCGATGCCCACCACCGCATCTACTTCCGGGATTTCTTCCAAAATCTGCTGGCGGTAGCGCTCGGAAAGACATCCGGTGACCACCACACCTTTAATTCTGCCCTCTTCCTTTAACTGGGCAAACTCCAGGATATTTTCAATGGCTTCCGCCTTGGCGGCGTCGATAAAGCCGCAGGTGTTGATGATAACCACATCGCAGTCCGCCGCCTGGGAGGCAATGGTGTACCCTTTTCCCTTTAAGTCGGCCAGAATGTGTTCCGCATCAATTTGGTTTTTGGGGCATCCCAGGGATACCATTCCGATTTTTCGTTCCATTTACTCGTCCTCGTTTTCTTCCCAGTTGTATTCCAAAAGGGCTGTCTTTATGTCTTGGTAATCAAACCCCAGTCGGGCCAAAGCGGCAAACACCTTCTGCCGGCCTTCCCTGCCCTGTTCCAGTTTTTTGGCATAGCGTTTTTGAATGATTTTCTCCAACTGCTCTGCGGGCTCGGCCTGCACCGCCTCCAGGCTCTCCTTGGCCAACTGCCGGTCCAGACCCTTTTTGTCCATCTCCATCAGCGCCCGGCGGAAGGAAAACAGCTTGCGGTTCAGGTAATACTCCGCCAGCTTTTTGGCGTAAGCGGCATCGTCCAGCAAACCGTACTCCCGGCACTTAGCCACCACTTCGGCGGCGATGGAGTCGGGATAATGGCGGCACAGCTTTTGGTACAGCTCTCCCTCGGAATGATCCCGGTACTCCAGCAAATAGTAGGCCCGTTCTCTGGCCTTCCGGCGGAGGGCGTCGTTTTTGCACTGCTCCAGCTCTTCCGGATCGATTTCCTGTCCCGGCTTCAAATGGCGCCGGGCTATAATTTCCCCGTGGAGGATAAAATCTTCTCCGCCCTCCAAAGCAATGAGGTAAAACCCTTTGTCTTTTTCACGAATGTCTTGAATCTTCATAGGGGATTACAGGTCGTCGTCGGTGGGGTCAATGTCCAAAAAGCCTTCCGGCAAATCCTCCGGCACCGGCTCTGCGGGAGCAGGGGCCGGGGCGGCGGGGGCATTGTGGGAAGCGGAACCGGTGCGGGCAGCGGCTGCGGCGTCCAGGGCTTCCTGATGGCGGGCGTATACCTGGGAAGCAATCTCTTCCCGCAGGGCATCGTTTTCCCGCAAAAGCTGCTTGACTTTGTCCCGGCCCTGTCCCAGCCGTTCTCCCTTGTAACTGAACCAGGCGCCGGACTTTTCAATGATGTCCAGATCCACGGCGTAGTCCACGATTTCCCCTTCCCGGGAAACCCCTTCGCCGTACATAATATCAAAAATAGCTTCCTTAAAGGGCGGAGCTACCTTATTTTTCACAATCTTGCACTTGGTCTTGTTGCCGATGATTTCGCTGCCACGCTTGATGGCTTCGCCTTTGCGCACCTCAATCCGCACCGAGGAGTAGAACTTCAGCGCCCGGCCGCCGGTGGTGGTTTCCGGGTTGCCGTACATGACGCCGATCTTTTCCCGGACCTGGTTGATAA
>CAZWNI010000105.1:0-4893 GCA_964635385.1 uncultured Oscillospiraceae bacterium | reverse complement strand
ACCGACCCCCTGCATGTCAAGCAGGTACTCTAACCAACTGAGCTACGCCTTCATAATCACAACAAACGGCAATATGGCGGAGATGGTGGGATTCGAACCCACGGAGGGTTTATAAGCCCTCAAACGATTTCGAGTCGTTCGCGTTACGACCACTTCGCTACATCTCCGAATTGGAGCGGGCAAAGGGCAATCCGCCGATTGCCGAACAAAGATATTATACCATGGAATTTCAAAATTGCAATAGATTTCACACGTTATTTTCAAAAAAACATCTGCTTAAAAACGGCGTTTGAAAAGGCGGTGGAGATTCAAATCCAATTTCCCGCCGAAAGGGCACGGAAAAGAACGGGTTGTTCCGGTCATAAAAATAAAAAACGAGGTAAGCGTCCGAAGGGATCTTCTTACCTCGTTTTCCTTTGTTATTCTTCCGTCTCCTCCACCGGAGGGATATCGTTGTAGATAAAGTCGTAGATCTGCTGTTTGGCCACATCTAGATCGTAAACGTAATACCAGATGCCGCTAATGGTTTGCCCGGAAGCGTTGGAGTTGTCATTGGGGAAGCTGGCCATCTCCATCTCCACATCTCCCAGCAGGGAGAGGGACAGCCACATAATGTCGGTGTAGTCCAGGCTGGTTTCCATCATAGTCAGCATCTGGCGGCAGAGATCCGGCCATGTCCAGATAGGCTGGGCCTTGATTTTGGTCATCAGTGCTTCCAGCACCTCCCGCTGGCGGCTGGTTCGGGCGTCGTCCCCGCCGCTTTCCTTCCGTATCCGGGAATAGCACACCGCCTGTTCCCCGTCTAAGGTTACTAAGCCGGTAGACAGAATGGGATTGGGGTCCCGCCCTTCGGTGACCACATAGTAGTTTTGCAGGGAGTTGGTGTAGTACAGTTCGTTTTCGTCTACCTCCACCTCAACGCCTCCCACGGCGTCGATGATGTCCGCTAGCTGGTCGAAGTTTACGGTGGCGTAGTCTCGGATATTTAAGTCAAAGTTGCTGTTTAGGGTTTTCATAGCCAGCAGGGCCCCGCCGTAGGCGTAGGCATGGCAGAGCTTGGTATAGCCGTACCCCGGCACCTCGCAGTAGGTGTCCCGGGCGATGGAGGTGAGCTTGATTTTGCCGTTTTCCCTGTCGATGGACAGGATAATGGTGGCGTCACTGCGGCCGGTGTCGTCATCTTCCCGGCTGTCTACTCCGAACAGGGCGATGTTGGTGATGTTCTGTTCATCTAACGCCAGCCCTGCGGCGGTGATGCCCAGTTCTTCATCGGTGTACTGGGTGTCGTCGGTTTGCAGCCCGCCGAAGTAATATTGGAAGGCAAAGACCCCCATTACCACCAGCGCCACCAAAAGCAGGAAGGGAATCAGGCAGCAGGTGATCTTGCGGTGCTTCTTTTTCTTTTTTTTGCCGCCCTTTCCTTTGGAAGAAGATTCTGCCGAATCCTTTCGGGAATCCACCGCCTGGCTTTTGCTTTTGGCGCTGTTCCGGTTTTGTTTTTGCTGCTGGGCCTGGTACTGCTCCATGGCATATTGGTACTGCTCCGGGGGAGCCGCCTTTTGCCGTTGGGCGGTTCCTCCTGAGATGCCCTGGGAAAGGTCTCCGGCATAGGACGTACCGCCGTACCGCCGCTGGACGTTTTCCAGCACCGCCGCAGTGGTGTCCTGCTCCAGCCGGGTCTTTTCCGTTTCCAGGTGGATCGGTTTGGTCCGCTTGGCGGCGGGGAAGGGCAGGGGGTTGTTGTTGGACCCCGCAGACCTGGCCGCCGAGAACTGGGCCTGCTGGCGCTGTTTGGCCCGACGGAAAGCCTCTTCGAATTCGGGACTGGGGGCCTGGTTGGACTGGACGGAGGCTGAATCGTAATCGTAAGGACGGGATTTAGGCCGGTTTGGCTGGTTGGACTGTTGGTTCATGGTACTGGTCTCTCCCTTATTTTCAATGCAGTACCAGTATACCACCCTTGGACCGGTTAGGCAATCGTGGAAATGAAAATTTCAAAAATTGTCAATTTTTGGGGAATGTCCGGATACCTGTCTTCTTTTTCTAGAAAATAGTGGAAAAAGCCCTGGATTTGTGCTACAATGATTGCCGAAAACAGCTTTCCGGGATCTGCGCAAGCGGGCAGGTCCGAACCTCTGTATCTGCCATCTAAACCTGTTCCAGTTGGAGGAAGAAGAACATGGCCATTAAACTCATCGCTTCGGATATGGACGGCACCTTGCTTACCAGCGACAAGCGCCTGCCCCCGGACTTTTTTTCAGTGCTGGAACAACTCCACCAGCGGGGCATTCGGTTTGCGGCGGCCAGCGGTCGGGCTTACTACACTCTGCGGGAAAATTTTGCCCCCTGTGAAGATCGGCTGGACTACCTCTGTGAAAACGGGGCCTTTGTGTCCTGTGGCGGCAGGGTGATTTCTGAGGATACCCTGGACCCGGCGGTGGTGGGCGAGATCATTGACTGTTGTGAAAGACTGCCGGACGCTCAGTTGGTGCTTTGCGGCAGGGACCGGGCTTACCACAAGCAGCCCCCGGCGGAATACGACCCTCATCTGCAATGCTATTACGTCCAGCACCAGGTGTTGGAAGATCTGCATCAGGTCACCGATCCTATTTTGAAGGTAGCGATCTGCAACCTGAAGGACATTCGTGCCACCCACGCCGCCCTGGAGCCAATCTTCGGCAACCGGCTGAATGTGGTGGTCAGCGGAGATTACTGGATGGACATGATGAATCCCCAGGTGAACAAAGGCTGGGCCTTAAAACAGATGCAGCAGTACCTGGGCGTAACGAAAGAAGAAACCATGGCCTTCGGAGATTACTACAATGACATTGAACTGCTGGGACAGGCGGGGGAAAGCTATGTCATGGCCAACGCCCGGCGCTCGATGTTTGCCTACGGTAACCACACCGCCCCATCCAACGATGACTACGGGGTGACTCGGGTGATTCGGCAGATCGTGCTGGGGGAAGAATAGCAGATTTGTTCCGAGGAGGAAGGGAGGATTTTTATGGGTTGGATCAACTGGGTGCTTTTCTTGGTGTGCAGTTTTATCTGCCCGGTGGTGATGCTGGTAAGCGGCTTGATTTTTTGGAAACGCCCGCCAAAAACCATCAACAGCCTCTACGGCTACCGATCGGACCACGCCATGAAAAGCCAGGCTGCCTGGGATTTTGCCCAGCGCTACAGCGGCAAAATATGGAGGTGGTTGGGATTGATTTTGCTGATTCTTTCGGCGGCGGTTGTGGCGGTGACGGTGCTGACCGCCGGAAATGCGGCCATCGGCGTGGTTCTTCCGCCTATGATGGGGGTGCAGGTGGCGGTGCTGCTGGTTCCCATCTATCCGGTGGAGCGGGCGCTGAAGCGAAATTTTGACGAGGACGGCAAACCCGTCCAACAGGATTGACGGAGCGGAGGAGTGCCCCATGGCAATAACGAAGGAAATTTCTATCCGGCGGGACGGGTTGACCTTACGGGGACGGATCGACTGTCCGGAAAGGGTTCCGGCCCCTGCGGTGATCCTCTTTCACGGCTTTGCCGGGGACATAGGCAGCCGCCCTGGGGAAATCTACCAGCGCATCACTGAAATGCTGGTGCAGGCGGGGCAGATCGTGGTGCGGTTTGACTTCAACGGCCACGGCAAAAGCGACGGGGATTTTTCCAAGATGGATCCTTTCAACGAACTGGAGGACGCCTTTGCGGTGCTGGACTATGTCCGAACTCTGGATTTTGTTGCCGGAGTCTCTGTTTTGGGCCACTCCCAGGGCGGCGTGATTGGAGGGATGCTGGCGGGGTACTGCCCCGATCTGATTGACAAACTCTGTCTGCTGGCTCCGGCGGCTACCTTAAAAACCGACGCCCAGACAGGTCGGTGTATGGCGGCCCACTACAATCCGTCCCACATCCCGGAAGCAGTGAATGTGGATGGATTCCATGTGGTAGGGGGCAAATATTTCCGAATTGCCCAGTCCCTGCCCATCTATGAGGTCACCGCACAGTTCCCCGGCCCGGTGCTGGACATTCATGGAGTCCATGACCGGATCGTGGACGTGTCCGCCTCCAAGCGCTATGACCGGGAGCTGAAGCACTGCCGTTTGGTGTTGTTCGATGCGCTGGACCACGGTCTTTGCGGAGCCGATCAGCCCAAGATGCTGGAAGAGATTTTGGCCTTTTTTCAAGAAAACGGCGTCGGGAAAGAATAATTTTCAAGCGTTTCGCTTATCCTTTGGATGAGGTGATCGGCTTGAAGTTTCCGTGGAAATCGCTGCTGGTTTGTCTGCTCATTCCTTTGGGGACGGGCGGGCTCAGCGGCTTGGTGAATAGGCCTGGAATGGCTGCCTTTGACCAGTTGGCCAAACCCCCGCTAACCCCGCCGGATTGGGTGTTTCCTGTGGCTTGGACCATTCTCTATCTGCTTATGGGACTGGCCAGCTGGCTGATTTGGAATTATGGGAAGGACAAGGGAGCGGTTCGGGCGGCACTGCGGCTGTACGGGCTGCAGCTGGGCGTGAATTTTTTCTGGCCCCTGTTTTTCTTTACCTTACAGTGGCGGCTGGGGGCTTTTGTCTGGCTGATAGTGCTGTGGGTGCTGATTTTGGTGACCCTGCTGCGGTTTTACCGGTTGAACCGGGCGGCAGGCTGGCTGCTGCTTCCCTACCTTGCCTGGACTGCTTTTGCCGGCTATTTGAATCTGGGGGTAGTGCTCTGCAACTTGCAAGAGACCCCTTTTTAAGCAATCAAAGGGATCGGAGGAAAAACGATGCAGGAATACTGCGCCGGTTTGGGCAGTATCTGCCAGATTGTCATTGAGGATATGGAGCGGCAGGCAAGAGGCTTTTTCTGATGAATCCCCGATATACAGAAAGGAACGCCCTTTGCCGGACGTTCCTTTTTTGT
>CAZWNI010000104.1:0-5065 GCA_964635385.1 uncultured Oscillospiraceae bacterium | reverse complement strand
TGGTGGCTCTGGGGATCAACGACTATTCGGTGTACAGCGACTACAACAGCGACCGCATCGTGGTGCAGTTCCCCTGGTCGGAAGATGAAGAAGACTTCGACGCAGAAAGCGCCATTGCGGAACTGGGCAGCACCGCACAGCTCCAGTTCATTGAAGGCACCGACACCGACAGCGACGGCAACCCCACCGGGGATGTGATCCTGGACGGTTCCATGGTGGAGAGCGCCAGCGCCGCTTATGTGTCCACCGACGGCAGCACCTATGAGTGGGTGGTGGAGCTGACCCTGACCGAGGAGGGCGCCGAAGCCTTCGCCACCGCAACCACCGAGCTGGCTTCCAGCAGCGGGCAGATCGCCATCTGGATGGACGACACCATGATCAGCGCCCCCACGGTAGAGGAAGCCATTACCGACGGGGAAGCCATGATCAGCGGCGACTTCGACAGCGAAACCGCCACCACCCTGGCCAACCAGATCAACGGCGGCACCCTGCCCTACAGCCTGGAAACGGCGTCCTATTCCGTCATTGACCCCACCATGGGAGAAGGCGCCCGTGACGCCATGATTCTGGCGGCGGTTATCGCCTTTGTCCTGATCTGCATCTTTATGGTTGTGGTGTACCGTCTCCCCGGAGTGGTGGCGATCATTGCCCTGATGGGACAGGTGGCTCTGATGATTGCCGCCCTGACCGGCTTCTTCCCGAGCATCAGTTCGTCTACTTTGACCCTGCCGGGCATCGCCGGTATGATCCTCTCCATCGGCATGGGGGTGGACGCCAACATCATCACCGCCGAGCGGATTCGGGAAGAGATCAACCTGGGCAAGAGCATTGACGGCGCCATTCATTTGGGCTACCACCGGGCCTTTTCCGCCATTCTGGACGGCAACATCACCACCCTGATTGTGGCCATTATCCTGATGGGTACCTTCGGCGCACCGGGCAGCTTCTTCAATACCATCATGCAGCCCATTCTGTTTATGTTCCCTGCCTCCACTGAAGGCACCATTTACTCCTTCGGCTTTACCTTGATGGTAGGCATCATCGGCAACTTTATTTTCGGCGTGTTCGCTTCCCGGCTGATGACCCAGTCTCTGTCCCGGTTCAAGTGCTTCCGAAAACCCAAGTTCTATGGAGGTGAACGGGCATGAAACTGCTGCACAGAGATTTTCACATCGACTTTATGGGGAAGAAGAAAATCTTCTACCTGATTTCCGCCGTTTGTTTGGTGGTCATTGCCCTGTGGGGCGTGATTTTCGGAGTAGAGCTGGACATCAGCTTTAAGGGCGGCACCATCTTCACCTACACCTACTCCGACACCGATGCCGCACTGGACGAGGAGGTTCTGGCCTCCGCCGCCCAGGAAGTGCTGGGAGAAGAGGTGGAAGTGGAGGCCAAACAGGACCTGGCCAACGATATTCTCACCCTGGACATCTCCATGACCAGTTCCGTCACCTTGGAGGACAGCCCGGTTGACGAGCTCACCGCTGCGTTGCAGGAGGCCGCCCCCGACCTGGGACTGGAGTATTCCACCATCACCTCGGTGAACCCCTCCGTGGGCATGGACTTCTTTGCAAAGTGCCTGGTGGCGGTAGGCGTGGGCGTTATCATCATGATCCTCTACCTGGGCATTCGTTTCCGTATGATTAACGGCTGGAAGGCGGCCATTACCGCCGTGCTGGCCCTGGTTCACGACATGATCTTTGTTTACGGCGCCTTTGTGATCTGCGGATTCCCCCTGGACAGCAACTTCATTGCGGTTATGCTGACCATTTTGGGCTACTCCGCCAACAACACCGTCATCATCTACGACCGGATTCGGGAAAACACCAGGCTGTACCGCAAAAAAGCCAGCCGGAGCCAGATCGTCAACGACTCCATCAACCAGACCCTGTCCCGTTCCATCGGCACCAGCTTCTGCACCCTGCTGGCCATGGTGGTGGTCTGTGTGGTGGCCGCTATCTACGGGGTGACGGACATCATCACCTTTGCCCTGCCCATGATCGTGGGTCTGTTGGCCGGCACCTACTCCTCCATCTGCATTGCCAGCGAGCTGTGGGTGGTGTGGCAGGACCACTCCGACCAGAAGAAAAAGGGCAGGGGACGAGTAAAGACAAAAGTGAAGGCAAAAGCCTGATCCTGCTGCTTGACGCTAAGACTCCTCAGCCGGTTTGGCTGGGGAGTTTTTATTTCTCCTGGAACTGGCGGCGGTGGGGGGCAACCGGCTGGTGAACCGGAGGGGTTTCCAAAACCCTGCCAAAATCCTGCAATTTCCTCTTGCATTTTGCCGCCGGGTGTGCTACAATAACATAGGTTACCATAAAAACAGGGAGGCTACTTCATGTCAGTCATTGAAATCATCAGCGGTATGTTGCTGCTGGTATCCTGCGTAGTCATTATTTTCACGATTATGCTTCAGGAAAGCAAGCAGGCGAACGGCCTGAATGCTTTAGATGGCGGCGCTTCCGAAACCTATATCAGCCGTTACGGCGTAAAGACCAAAGAAAAATTCTATGCAAAGCTCACCAGGATTTTGGCTGTAATCTTTTTTGTGGTCAGCCTGGTTGTGGACCTGGTGATCGAATTTTTCTAAGGGTTGGGTTTCCCAGCGTCCGGCATTACAGCAGCAAGCAGATCCCTGCCTGGAACTTTTTCCGGCAGGGATTTTCTTTGGGTTTTTCCCAAAATAGAAATCAGACAGAATCGCATTGGAAAGGGAATGAGTATGGAACAACAGGAATATTGGCGGGAGAAGGTCGTCGGGTACCTGAAACACCGCAAAGAGGGAGCCGCTTACCGGGAGCTGTTTTTCAAGTGCGGCGGGAAGGAGAAAGACCGAACCGCCTTTTCCACCGCCCTGGACGGATTGGTGCGGGAAGGAACCATTTACGAGCGCAGCGCCCGCTTTTTTGACCCGGCGGTGCTGGGAATGTTCACCGCCACCGTGGTGAAGGTCAACCGCACCTTCGGCTTCGTCCGGGAAACGCTGGAGGACGGCTCCACCCAGGACTACTTCGTCCCCGGCCGCTTTTTCCTGGGTGCGCTGCCGGGGGACACGGTGCTTTGCCGGAAGCTCCCCGGACGGGGGGAATCCCCGGAAGGGCAGATCGACCGGATTCTGGCCCAGGGCAGCAGCGAGTTTACCGGCACCCTGATCCGCAAGGACGGCCGGTGGTTCCTTCGCCCGGACAAGCTGATGAAGGACGACCTGCCCATGGCCGGCGCCCAGGCCCAGGGGTACCACGATGGAGATAAGGTGCTGGCCCGGATCACCCACCGGGGTCACCGGCACAGCGAGCATCGGGCGGAGATTGTAGCCGGTTTCGGCAGCGCCGATACCGCCAAAGCCTGCGCAGACAGCCTGCTGGCGCTGCAAGGCGTTGAAAAGACCTTCTCCCCCCAGGTGTCGGAGCAGGCCAGGGCTTTGTCCCGGCGGGGTATCCGGCCGGAAGATTTGGAAGGCCGGGCGGACCTGCGGGAAGAGATCATCTTCACCATCGACGGGGCGGATTCCCTGGATCTGGACGACGCCGTCAGCCTCCACCCCCTGAAAGAGGGGGGCTGGCAGCTTGGAGTGCATATTGCCGATGTGTCCCACTATGTCACCCCCGGCACCCTCCTGGACAACGAGGCCTTCCACCGGGGCACCAGCATCTACTACGCCGACCAGGTGATCCCCATGCTGCCCAAGGAGCTGAGCAACGGCATCTGCTCCCTGAACCCCATGGAGGACCGGCTGGCCTTCTCCGCCATCTTGACGTTGGACGAGCAGGGAGAGCTCACCGACTACTTTTTCCAAAAGTCGGTGATCCGCAGCCGGGTGAAAGGGGTGTACAGCGAGGTCAACGCTATCCTGGAGGGGTCCGCTTCCCCGGAAATTTTGGAAAAGTACCAGGACGTAATCCCCACCCTGGAGATGATGTACCAGGTGGCCAAGCTGCGCCAAAAAATCAAGCGCCGCCGGGGAGCTCCGGAAATCGAGACCCACGAAGGCAAGCTGATTCTGGACGAAACCGGCAGGTGCGTGGAGGTGAAGCGGTACCAAACCGGCGTCAGCCAGGGAATGATTGAGGAATTCATGCTCCTGGCCAACGAAGCCTGCGCCGCCACCGGCCGGAAGATGGCGCTTCCCTTTGTGTACCGTATCCACCAGCCCCCCTCTGCGGACAAGCTGGAGGATCTGAACATGGTGCTGAAGTCCCTGCAGGTGCCGGGACACAACCTGAAGCCGGGAGTACCTCCGGGAGCGCTGGCGGAGATTCTCCGCAGCGTCAAGGACAAGCCGGTGTTCCCCATCGTGAACATTCAACTGCTGCGGAGTATGTCCAAAGCCTGCTATGATACCAATCCGGTGGGCCATTACGGCCTGGCTCTGAAGGATTACGCCCACTTCACCTCCCCAATCCGCCGGTATCCGGATCTGGCGGTGCATCGAATCCTCACCAAAGCGCTGGAAGGGGAGGACCGCCACCATCTCCGGGACGAGTTCTATACCTTTACCCAGCAGGCCGCTACCCACTCTTCCGCAGCGGAGGTCACCGCCATGCGGCTGGAACGGGACTGCGACGATTTCTACAAGGCGGAGTATATGGCCGGTCATCTGGGAGAAACCTTTGACGGCGTCATCTCCGGCGCCGCCCCCTACGGCGTCTATGTGGAGCTGCCCAACACCGTGGAAGGACTGGTGCGGGTGGAGGATTTGATTCCCGAAGGGGAATACCGCTACGACGGTATGTTTACCTACACCGAAGTCCACGGCCGGGCACAGTACCGGGTGGGAGACCCAATCCGAGTGCAATGCACCAAAGCCGATGTCAGCAGCGGCAACGTGGACTTTACGCCGGTGAAGGGGTAAAGGAACCGGGAGGATTTTTCGCCTCCTGCCGCTGAAATTTGTCTGCACAATCAAACGCCTGGAGTCTCGAAGCTTTCCAATTCGTAGATTCCAGGCGTTTTTATACGTTTTGTAATTAAGATTTCTGAAAAAAGCGGAACGTCAGTTTCCTGACGTTCCAGGCTGTCGAAAAAGTAAAACATAAAAGTTTTTGGTGCAGCTTTTTACAAAAAG
>CAZWNI010000103.1:0-5118 GCA_964635385.1 uncultured Oscillospiraceae bacterium | reverse complement strand
GCCCCCTCATCAGAGGGGGCCAAGGCCCGCCAATGACCTTTTTCCACAAGCTGAAAGAGAGGCAGTTAAAAATTTTATCCTTTCAAATGGAAGATTCCACCCCAGGGAGAATCAACCATAATTATTCATTCTTCATTCTTCATTCTTCACTTTTCACGAACTCCATTCCCTCCGGAGGGCGCTATGGAACTGTTAGACCGAAAAATCCTCTACTTTCTCAAGGTGGTGGAAAAGGGCTCCTTTTCCGGGGCGGCCCGGGAGTTGTATTTGACCCAGCCCGCCCTGTCCAAACAAATATCCAAGCTGGAAGAAGAGCTGGGGTTTGCCCTGCTGGACCGTTCCGGCTACCGCCCCCTGCTCACCCCCAAGGGGGAACGGTTCTACCGGGAGTGCGTCAAGCTGGAAAGGCGCTGCCGGGAGATTCTGTCCCAGCTTCGGGCCAGCGACTCCCCCAGCATCAACATCGGCTTTACCGGCGCCTATGAGAACCGGGAAATTTTGACCTTTCTCAAGGAATATACCAAGCGGCAGGGGGTGGCGGTGAACTTTCTCCGAAAGGACTTTGAGCAGTGCCTGGACGATTTGCTCCAGGGACGGGTGGACGTGAGCTTCGGCATTGAATCCACCTACCGGTATTCCTCGATGGTGGAGTATGAGATTCTCCATTCCTATGAGATGTGCGTCATCACCTCCTTTGCTCATTTCCTGGCGAAAAAGGAATAGGTGGAGCCCCAGGAGATTGCGGGAGAGGGGATCGTCTGCCTGTCCCCCCGATTCGGCAAGGGGTATTACAAGGACTTTATGGCCGCCTTTGCCAGGGACGGCATCACCCCCCGGATCGTCCGGGAGGCGGATTCCTTTGACGAGCTGTTGTTTGCGGTGTCCCTGGGGGAGGGGATCTCCATTGTCTCCAAAAATGTGGCCGGGCAGGAGGTCAAGGCGGTGGCTCTGAAGCACAGCCACCACGCCAGCAACTACGTCATCGCTTACCGGAAAGGGGAGCGCCGCCTGGAGGTGATGGCTCTGGTGGCGGCGGCCAGAGACTATTTCCGGAAACAGCGCTTTTTGGAGGTTGAAACTCAATAACTTTTGGTTATAGAACTTCCCGATTTTCTGGGGAGTTTCTTTTTTGTTTTTTTTGCTCTATACTAAGCTTAAAGAATACCAAAAGAAGGAGTCTGGTTGTTATGAAAAAGATTTTGCTGAACGGTGTGGACGGCAACTTTGGCGCACGGGCGGCCAAGGTGCTTCTGGACAAATGGCCCCACGAGGATCTGATCTTTACCGCCCCCACGGAAAAAGGGCTGGAACCTTACCAGGGTATGGGCGTGGAAACCAGAGTGGCGGATTTCAACAGCGAAGATCTGTCCAAAGCCTTTGAAGGGGCGGACACCATGGTGCTGATCTCCATGCCCTTTGTGGGACCCAAACGCCGGGCCGCCCAGAAAAAAGCCCTGGACGCCGCCGTGAAGGCCGGGGTGAACCGGCTGGTGTACACCTCCATTGTAGGGGCCGGGGAAAAGGACATCGACACCTACGAAGTCAACGACCATGTGTGGTTTGAGGCCTATGTGAAGGAACAGCCTATCCACTATCTGTTTATGCGGGATTCCCAGTACGCCGAAGCCATGGTATCCAACTACGTCAACGCCTACGAGAATACCAATAATGTGCTGGCCAACAACATGGGGCAGGGCAAAATGGCCTTTATCTCGCGGGACGACTGCGCTTTGGCCGCCGCCTGCGCCGCCATGAGCGACTGGCAGGACAGGGTAGTGGACGTCAACGGCCCCGAGCTGCTGAGCATCGGCGAGTATATCGAGATTGCCAACCAGGTTACCGGCCACAACGTGAAGTATGTGGAGATCAGCGACCAGGAGCAGTACGACTTCTTTGACTCCATCGGCGTACCCCGGACCACCGAGGAAATGTGGGCCCAAACCGCCACCAACTTCCCCTTCTGCTCCGACGGCATGGTGACCTTTGGACGGGCCATTCGCCTGGGCCAGATGTCCACCTTCACCGACGACTTTGAAAAACTCACCGGACAGAAGCCCCTCACCGTCCGGCAGATGTTTGAAGACATGGAAAACCACCTGATCGGTTCCAGAACCTCCACCGACGACTGATGTTCCGGGGGAACCTCCCCTTTCTTCCAAACTTTGATACACAGAAAAAGCGGCCGCCGGTTTTTCCGGCGGTCGTTCTGTTTGGGCGGAAAAGGAACAACCGTTTGACATTTTGCGGGGCGGTTAGTATAATAAAGCTACGGCTTTTCGAAACGTCGAAGACGTTTCTAGTCCGCTCTTGTTGCCCGGAAAGCATGGGCGGCATTTTGCTTCGCAAAAACCGAGCGAACTTGCCTACTCGCCCTCGGCGGGGGCAGAGAGATAATGCATCACAAACGGCGGCGGCATACCCCTTCATCCATATTCGTTTTACAAACGGAGGGAGGGGCGCTTCAATAAGTGGACCCCTCTTTCGGAAAAAAGGAGGGGATACCATGGAAGTCACTTGGCCTGATTTGATTCAATTTGGGTTGCTGATTATCGGCATCGTTGGTCTGGTATGGTCCATGACAAAAAAGAAGTGACCGCCTCACCTGACAAGTTAGCGGTCACTTTTTGACTCTACGAAGGGGATAAGCCGTTTCCAGCCTTATCTCTCTGTTTTTATTATACCGATTCTCCCCAACTTTGTCAAGTTGGGATTTTCACATCTGACCGGAACAAGGAGGTGTACCCATGGCCTTTCGCAAACAGGAACTGGACCAGCTTTCCGGCACGGTGGAAGAAGTGGTTTTCGCCAACCAGGACACCGGCTTTGCCGTCATCGACCTGGACGCCCAGGGTACCTTAATCAGCGCCGTGGGGGAGATGCCGGGGATTTCCCAAGGGGAGGAAGTGACCCTCCGGGGAAGGTTTACCCAGCACCCGGTGTACGGGGAGCAGTTTAAGGTGGAGCTTTGCACCCACACCCTTCCCAGCACCGCCAAGGCCATTGAGAAGTATTTGGCCGGCGGAGTGATCAAAGGCATCGGCCCCAAGCTGGCCCGGCAGCTTGTGGACCACTTCGGGGACGACACCCTTCTGGTGATGGATCAAACGCCTCAGCGGCTGCTGGAGATCAAAGGGATTTCCCAGCAGAAGCTGGATGGGTTTTTGGAGCAGTTCCGCCAGGTGTTTGGGGTGCAGAGCCTTCTGCTGTTGCTCACCCCCTACGGGGTTGGGGCGGCCCAGGCGGTGAGTCTGTTTAAGGCCTACGGGGAGATGGCGGTGACTCTGCTGAAGGAAAACCCCTATCTGGCCTGCGATCCCCGGTTCGGGGTACCCTTTCCCACCTGCGACGCCATGGCCAAAGCCTTCGGCCTTCCTCCCGACGGCAGGGAGCGGCTGACGGCGGGGTTGAAGTACACCCTGACCCACAATCTCCAAAACGGCCACACCGCCCTGCCCAAAGACCGGCTGACTGCCACCGCCGCCAAGCTGCTGGACCAGCCCCTGGAAGCGGTGGAGCAGGCGCTGGACGCCGCCTTGGAGGAGCAGCAGCTCTGCCGCTGTGATCTGGGCAGGGAGACGGTTTCCCTGCCGGAATATTTTTTGGCGGAGCAGTACATCGCCGCCCGGATTGCCGGAATGCTGCGGGTGGAGCTGGAGCCGCCTGAGGGGCTGGAACAGGCGGTGGACGCCTGGGAAACCGCCCACGGCATTCGGTACGAAACCTTGCAGCGCCGGGCCATTTTGGACTGCTTTTCCTGGGGGCTGCTGATCCTTACCGGCGGCCCCGGCACCGGCAAAACCACCACCCTCAACGGAATGCTGGATCTGCTGGAGGCGCATGGATATGCCCTGGCCCTCTGCGCCCCCACCGGCCGGGCGGCCAAGCGAATGAGCGAGATCACCCGCCGGGAAGCCAAAACCGTTCACCGGCTGCTGGAGGTGGAGTACGACGGGGAGCTGCTCTCCTTCCGCCGCAATGAGAAAAATCCCCTGAAGGCGGACGTGGTGGTGGTGGACGAGGTGTCCATGGTGGACACCCTGCTGCTGGAAGCCCTGCTTCGGGGAATGAAACCCAATGGGCGGCTGATTCTGGTGGGGGACTACCACCAGCTTCCCAGCGTGGGGGCGGGGAATGTGCTGTGGGATCTATTGCAGCAGGAAAGCATTCCCACCGTGCGGCTGACCCAGGTGTTCCGCCAGGCGGCCAAAAGCCGGATCATCACCAACGCCCACGCTGTGGTGGCCGGGCAGATGCCGGACCTGTCCCGGCAGGGGGCGGAGGACTTCTTTTTCCTCAAGGAGCTGAACCAGCCCCTGGCGGCGGAGCTGGTGGCGGATCTGGCGGCCCGGCGGCTGCCAAAGGCTTACGGCTTAGATGCCATGGAACAGGTGCAGGTGCTGTGTCCCCAGCGGAAAGGGGCGGTGGGCGCCGCCCAACTGAATACCCTGCTGCAAGCCCTGTTAAATCCCCCGAACCCCTCCAAGGGGGAGTTCCAGAGCATGGGCTACCTGTACCGGGAAGGCGACAAGGTGATGCAGACCAAAAACAACTACAATATCCCCTGGAAGCGGGGCCAGGAGGAGGGGGAAGGAATCTTCAACGGGGACATCGGCATTATCCGAATGATCGACCCCGGCAGCAAAACCGCCGCCATCGACTTTGACGGCCGCATCGCCTACTACACCTTCCAGATGGCCGCCGAGCTGGAGCTGGCCTACGCCATCACCGTCCACAAAAGCCAGGGCAGCGAGTTCGACGCCGTGGTGATGCCGGTGTTAGGGGGGTACGACAAGCTGTACTACCGCAACCTGCTGTACACCGCCATGACCCGTGCCAAGCGCCTGCTGGTGCTGGCAGGGGACCCCAACCGTTTGCGGTTCATGGTGGAAAACAACCGCAAAAGCGTGCGGTTTACCAACCTGGGACGGCTGTTGGAGGCGTATCTTCAGAGTTGACGGAACAGCAGGAAATATGCTACAATAAGCAGCAAGGAAACTTGACGTTTTTCTTTGGGCTTTTCCGAAAAAAGCGAAGGGTTTCCGCAAGCCTTGGGTGTGCTCAGACTGTCGAAAAAGTAAAACATAAAAGTTTTTGGTCAGAAACACGCCGAAGGCTTGT
>CAZWNI010000102.1:0-5131 GCA_964635385.1 uncultured Oscillospiraceae bacterium | reverse complement strand
AAGGGGTTCCGGCAAAAGAAAAGCCGCCCAAAATATTGGACGGCGGCAAAGGGCGGACCCTCTCAGTCTGCTTTGGGGTTGTACTCTCCCACGTTCTTCAAGAACCGGGTCAGGGCGTCCTGCCAGGGAGGCAGGCGGTCAAATCCCGCCTGTTCCAGCTTGTCCTTGCTCATTCGGGAGTTTTTGGGGCGAACGGCCTTGGAAGCGCCGTACTCCTCGCTGGTCACCGGCTTGACGGTGACCGGTTTCCCTGCCTGGCGGAAAATTTCCACCGCAAAGTCGTACCAACTGCACAGCCCTTCGTTGGTGACGTGGTAGGTGCCGTACTGTTCGGTGGAGATCATCTCGCACACCAGCCGGGCTACGTCGGGGCAGTAGGTGGGGGAACCGATTTGGTCGTTGACCACCGTTAAAGTATCGTGGGTTTCGCTCAAGCGGAGCATGGTGCGGATAAAATTGTGGCCGTGGTCGGCAAACACCCAGCTGATCCGCAGGGTGAAATACTTGGTGAGCAGTTCCTTCACCGCCTGTTCCCCTTCCAGCTTGGTCAGGCCGTAGAAGTTGCTGGGGCCGGTGGCGTCCTCCTCCACATAGGGGGTGACGCCGGTGCCGGGGAAGACGTAGTCGGTGGAGAAGTACATGAACTTGGCATCCAGCTCTTTGGCGCACTGGGCCATGTTCCGGGTACCCTCCACATTGACCTTCCGGCAAAGTTCCTTGCCTTCCTCCTCCGCTTTGTCCACGGCGGTGTAGGCGGCGCAGTGGACGATCACGTCCGGGGCGTAGCCCAGCACAGCCTCCCGCACCGCTTTTTGGTCGGTGAGGTCAAAGTCGTCGATGTCCACTCCCCAGCAGGAGATGTTTTGCCCCTGAAGACAGGCGACTACGTCGCCGCCCAGTTGTCCTTTCACGCCGGTTACTAATACTTTCATGGGAAAGCCTCCTTAACTTAAAATTCAGGCCAAGCCTTTTCGGAAAATAAGACGGGTGATTTTTCGGAAGGTATGGCGGGCGGGGCAGGGCCGCCCAAAAGAAAAAGGGAACCAACCGGTCCCCTTAACTTACTGCGAAACCGAAACGGCGTCGTCTTATTTATCACCATACATCTTCTCGTAGTAATTCTGGTAATCCCCGTTGATGATGTTCTGCCACCACTGCTTGTGGGTCAGGTACCAGTCGATGGTCTGCTTGATGCCCACATCGAAGGTGGTGGTGGGGCTCCAGCCCAGCTCCGTCTCGATCTTGGTGGGGTCGATGGCGTAGCGGCGGTCGTGGCCCTTCCGGTCGGTGACGAAGGTGATCAGGCTTTCCGGCTTGCCCAGCTCCTTTAAGATGGTCTTGACCACCTGAAGGTTGGTGCGTTCATTGTGGCCGCCCACGTTGTACACTTCCCCTTCCCGGCCGCCGTGGATCACTTTGTCGATGGCGGCGCAGTGGTCCTTTACATACAGCCAGTCCCGGACGTTTTCCCCGGTGCCGTACACCGGCAGGGATTCGTCCGCCAGGGCTCGGGAGATGATCAGGGGGATCAGCTTTTCCGGGAAGTGGTAGGGGCCGTAGTTGTTGGAACAGCGGGTGATGGTCACCGGCAGGCCGTAGGTGCGGTGGTAGGCCAGCACCAGCAGGTCCGCCCCCGCCTTGGAGGAGGAGTAGGGGGAGGAGGTGTGAATGGGGGTGTCTTCGGTGAAGAACAGATCGGGCCGGTCCAGGGGCAGGTCGCCGTAGACTTCATCGGTGGAAACCTGGTGGTAGCGCTGGATTCCGTACTTGCGGCAGGCGTCCATCAGCACCGAGGTGCCCAGGATATTGGTCTGCAGGAAAATCTCCGGGTTGACGATGGAGCGGTCCACATGGCTTTCTGCGGCGAAGTTCACCACGATGTCGAACTTTTCCTTCTCAAACAGATCGTAGACGTAGTCCCGGTCGGCGATGTCCCCCTTGGTGAACTTGAAACGGGGGTTTTTCATAGCTTCTTCCAGGGTTTCCAGATTGCCGGCGTAGGTCAGCAGGTCCAGGCCCACAATGTCGTAATCCGGGTGGTTTTCCAGCATATAGTACACAAAGTTGCCGCCGATAAATCCGGCCGCACCGGTGACACAAATCTTCATGATGATTTCTTCCTTTCTTGATACCCAATCTTATTCTTCAAAGGTGAAGTCGGCGTCGCTGTCTGCATACAGCGGGGCGCTTAAATCTTTCTGGCTCAGAATGGGGTCTTTCACCAGGCTGGACCAGTCAATGCCGAAGGCGGGGTCGTCGAAGCGCACCGAGCGGTCGTTTTCCTTGGAGTAGAACTCGTCCACCTTGTACTGCACCTCCACGTCGTCAGTGAGGGTGACAAAGCCGTGGGCAAAGCCTTTGGGAATGTAAAACTGCCTGTGGTTTTCCGCCGTCAGCTCCACGGAATAGTGCTTCAGGTAGGTGGGGCTTCCCTTGCGCAGGTCCACCACCACGTCCACAATGGCGCCCCGGGTACAGCGGATCAGCTTGGTCTGGCACTTGGGGTTGGTCTGGAAGTGCAGGCCCCGCAGGGTGCCCTTCTGGGCGGAAAAGCTCTGGTTGTCCTGGACGAACACTGTGTGAATGCCCGCCATGGCCAGTTTCTGGGCGGAGTAGGTTTCGGTAAACCAGCCCCGGTTGTCCCCGTACAATTTCGGCTCTAAGATGCACAAACCGGGAAATTCGGTTTTGGTGACCGCCAAGTCACCGCAGACAATGACGTTTTCTTCCATGTTGTGGAATCCTTCCTTTCTTGAGAATGCCGGATGTTGTTTTCTCCTTAGATTTTGCCCTCCGCTACCTTTTTCAGGTGCATACCGTAGGCGCTCTTGCCGTACTTGCCGGCAGTTTCCAGCAGGGTCTGCTGGGTGATCCAGCCCTTCTGGAAGGCGATTTCTTCCGGAGCGGAGATCATCACGTTCTGGCGGGTCTGCACCATGTGGACGAATTCCCCTGCTTCCAGCAGGCTGTCCATGGTGCCGGTATCCAGCCAGGCGTAGCCCTTGCCCAGCAGTTGGACGTCCAGATCGCCCTGCTCCAGGTAGATCCGGTTCAGGTCGGTGATTTCCAGCTCGCCCCGGGGAGAGGGTTTCAGGTTCTTGGCGTATTCCACCACCCGGTTGTCGTAGAAATACAGCCCGGTGATGCAGTAGTTGGATTTGGGCTGTTCCGGCTTTTCCTCCACCGAAAGCACCTTGCCGTTTTCGTCAAACTCCACAATGCCGAACCGCTCCGGGTCGTCCACCTGGTAGCCGAACACCGTGGCACGGCCCTTGTTGGAAGCCGCCTTTTGCAGGGCTTCCCCGAAGTGCTGGCCGTAGAAAATGTTGTCTCCCAGCACCATGGCCACGTCGTCGGACCCGATGAACTCTTCTCCCAGGAGAAACGCCTGGGCCAGTCCGTCGGGGGAGGGCTGTTCCTTATAGCTTAAACGCACGCCGTACTGACTGCCGTCTCCCAGCAGTTTCTGGAAGTTGGGCAGATCCACCGGGGTGGAGATGATCAAGATGTCCTGAATCCCCGCCAGCATCAGGGTGGAGAGAGGATAGTAGATCATAGGCTTGTCATAGATGGGAAGCAGTTGTTTGCTGGTAATCATGGTCAGGGGGTACAGCCGGGTTCCGGAGCCGCCTGCCAAAATGATTCCTTTCATGCTCGTTCCTCCGTTTCATTTCGGTGAAGAAAATTTATCCCTTTTGGAACATTGTCATTTTACCATATTTTTTCCTGGGTTGCAATCTTTTTCAAGGAAAAAAGAGGAAGATACCGAAAACATTTCCCTTTTTTTCCGGATTTTGCACGGCTTTCTCCAAACGGGGACGGCGAAGGGGGAACCTGTTTTTGGCAGTTTGCCCGAAAAAAGCCAAACCATGCAGGGGCGGGGAAGAATCTTTTGCAGTCCGGGGGACTGGAACCGCCAAAAAGAACAAGTCTCCCTTTGCGTCCGATAGGCTGACATCAAGGGAAATATGTTGCAGAACCGGGGAAAGCCAGGTGAATTTTCCATGAGATTTTCCGAATCCCCCTTGAAACAGGCGGCTGTTTTTGCTATACTTTATTGTAGAAGGTTCTGTAGTTAAAACGTTATTGTGTTGCGTTCAAAAAGCAGCTCCGGCTGTGGAAAAAGCCGGAGCTGCTCTGCCTGGGAAACCGGAACGGAAAGGAAGATAAAAAAGTATGGACATGAGAGGAATCTACACATCGGTCACCAAGCTGCGCCGCCAGGTGTTTACGGAAATCGCCCGCCTGGCCTACGAAGGCGGGGATCTGTCCCGGATCGAGGAGCTGCCCTATAAAATCGTTCCCGGCGAAGTAGCCACCTACCGGGAAAGCATCTTTTTGGAACGGGCCATCATCGGGGAACGGCTGCGGCTGGCCATGGGACTGCCGGTGCGCCCCATCGCCCAGCACGCCCCTCTGGCTCAGGGCATTGAAGAAGCCGCCAAGCCGGAGAAGTACTACGATCCGCCTCTGGTGAACATCATCTCCATTGCCTGCCACTCCTGTCCCCGAACCAAGGTGCTGGTCACCGACGGCTGCCAGGGCTGTCTGGCCCGGCCCTGCATGGAAGTATGTCCCAAAAAGGCCATCTACCAGCACCACGGCCGCAGCCGCATTGACCCGGACAAATGCGTGAAGTGCGGCAAGTGCGTGGAGGTCTGCCCCTACCACGCCATCATCAAGCAGGAACGCCCCTGCGAAGCCGCCTGCGGCATGGGGGCGATTTCCAGCGACGAGCTGGGCCGCTGCACCATCGACTACGACAAGTGCGTTTCCTGCGGACAGTGCATCGTCAACTGCCCCTTCGGCGCCATTGCCGATAAGAGCCAGATCTTCCAGTTGATCCAGGCCATCAAGCAGGGAGATGAAATGATCGCCGCCGTGGCCCCCGCCTTTGTGGGGCAGTTCGGCCCACGGGTCCATGCGGAACAGATCAAGGAAGCCATGAAGGAAATGGGCTTTGCCGGCATTTATGAAGTGGCGGTAGGGGCGGACCTCTGCACCATCGAAGAAGCCAAGGACTTTATGGAAAAGGTTCCAGCAGAGCAGCCCTGGATGGGTACGTCCTGCTGCCCGGCCTGGAGCGTCATGGCCAAAAAGGCCCTGCCTGACAAAGCCAGCTACATCTCCA
>CAZWNI010000101.1:0-5133 GCA_964635385.1 uncultured Oscillospiraceae bacterium | reverse complement strand
ACATGAAGAACTGATATGTTTCTGCATACGCCCGAGAGGACAAAAACAGAGGTGGGTTAACTCGAACAAACCGCCTGGCAAATGACGTACTTTCTGTCCTCTCGTGCTATGGTGAAAGCCTTTGTTTGTTAAACCAGCCATGGCGATAGAAGCGCTATGAAAACCACAAGGAGGACGGCTATGGCCTTTGATTATAAAAAAGAATATAAAGAATTCTATTTTCCGAAAAACAAACCCAGCATCATTACCCTGCCAACCATGAATTTCATTGCAGTGCGGGGGCAAGGCGATCCAAATCTTCCGGAAGGTGAATACAAGCAAGCAATCGGCTTATTGTACGGCCTCGCCTACACCATTAAGATGAGCAAAAAAGGGTCTCATCAGATCAATGGATATTTTGATTATGTGGTGCCGCCGCTGGAAGGCTTCTGGTGGCAAGAGGGAATCACCGGCATAGATTATGCCCACAAGGAAAATTTCCAATGGATTTCTGTTATCCGATTACCTGATTTTGTAACCAAAGAGGATTTTCGTTGGGCAGTAGAAGAAGCTGCCAAGAAAAAGAAAATGGATTTTTCCAGGGCAGAATTTTTCACTTACCAAGAGGGGCTTTGTGTACAGTGCTTGCACATCGGCGCTTATGACGATGAACCCGCCACCGTGGCGCTGATGCACCAATACATGCAGGAACAAGGCTGCCGGCTGGACATCAATGCCCAGCGCTATCACCACGAAATCTATCTCAGTGATGCCAGAAAGGTTGCTCCGGAAAAGTTGAAAACAGTAATCCGCCACCCAATCCGAAAAGGCTGAACTGGTAAGAAACACCAAGACATCTTCCCTTTTCTACCATACATTGTGTGCAGAGTTTATGACCACGCAGGACATTTCCCTGTGAAGATCGGCCTCAGCAGCCGACTGTTGTTGGTGGTTATTATTCAAAAGCAATTAGCAAAAATCCTTGCTCCCTATGATATTTGAAGAAACTTCAAATGCAGGGGAGCATTTTTAGACCCGTTTTAGGGCTGGCCTTCCCTGTTGTTGCAAGCGGCATCAATTCCTTTTGCCGAAATAAGGTACTGACCTCAAATGTGTTTTGTTATTTTCTCTAATTTTTTTCGAAATTTTCTCTTTCTATTGTACTTTTCTCCAGTTTTTGATATAATCAACCTCAGAAGGATCGAAAACCTTCCTCTCCGCCTGTGGAAAAACTGCATTAAACAAATCCCACCGGCGGCAGCGGCAGAATCGGAGCAAAGCAGTCCCTGCCGCCCAGCGCTGTCAAGAGGAATGCGGCAAAATTCCGTTTCTTTCCTCTACCCTTCCACTACATTTTCAACTGGAGGTTACGCCATGAACCAGACCGTACATCGAAAAGGCTCTGCCGTGCTATCCGTTTTCCTTGGGCTGCTGCTTGCCCTCTCCATCTTGCTGCTGATCCTGTTTTTGTTCCTTTCCGCTTTAGGGGAATCCGGAGCGTCATTGACAGAAATCGGACTGGCTGGATTTTGGACTTCCTGGGTTCCGCCGGTGCTTAGCGGCCTGTTGATTCTGCTTTTCCTGGTACTATTGCTTCTATGGCACCGCCATAGGAGCCGGCGGTTCTTTTTGAACTTGGGAATCTCCTCTGTAACGGTGGGCTTTCTCAGCGCCGGAATGGGCATTGTACTTCCATGGATTCGACAACAGCTTCCCGCAGGCTGGCAAAACGCACTGGTCAATTCCTGGGAAATCTTTCAAGGCTATTCCTTATTTTGGGCAATGCTTTTACTGGCTTTGGGAGCAGGTTGTTTGTCTGGATACTTTTGTGTGAGAGCAGGAAAAGGAGGCCGCAATGAAAAAGGCGTTTAAGATTATCGGAATCGTACTGGCCACTCTGGTTTTATTATTTGCCTTGTTTTTGGCGGCATGGGTTTTTGTAATCTTTCCCAATGTGGTAGCCACCACCGAAAACGGCATTGTGGAAACACAGCCGGGGTTGGAAGAATTGGCGGAGGAATCGGAACGTGTTGACATGAATTCCTCCAACGGCATGGTATACGTCAACAACGAAATGGTGGTCTTTCTCCAGACCAACGCTTCCCAGGAACGGGTGGAGGCGTTTTTCGCAGCCTACGATGCCGAAATTGACGACACCATGGCGGACATACAGATATATAAAATGATCTTCCCGGAAGCCATGACTTACGATGAATTGGAGTCTCTTCTACAGGAAATAGAGTCCAATTCCATAGTGGAATCGGCTTACCTGAACACCGTGAGCCAATTTGAGGAAGATGCCATAGAGGCAGAAGATGCAGAGGAAGACGACTTCGACTACCAGGAGCCGGTTTACCCCAACGACACCTGGAACTACGATTCCTGGAACCTGGACGTCCCCAGCGGGGAAAACTGGGGCATGGAAGCCATCAACGCTCCCGGCGCCTGGGGGTATTTGGATCAGCTGCAAACGGTGCGGGTGGGGCTCATTGACAGCATGCCCAACACCAGCCACGAAGACCTGAACTTTGCCAACACAAGCTGTTTATTTATCGACGAGAGCACCGGAAAAACCAACGTCAATCAGTACACTCTGAGCGCTCAGGATCACGGCACTCATGTGGCGGGGATTATGAATGCCGAGTGGAACAACAGCACCGGTGTTTCCGGCGTCATGGGCGGAAAAGGCGAGCTTTATTACAGTGCGGTGTATTACGACAGCAACGGGAGTATTTCCACCCAGTACGCCACCGCCTACAGCTATCTTCTGGCACTGAAAACCTTGATTGACCAAGATGTGCAGGTGATCAACATCAGCCAGAACACCAGCCGTCTCATCGGTTTTGCCGCCAGCCACGGCAACCAGAATGCCATTAACTATCTAACCCAGCAGGCCGAATTGACCCAACAGGGACTGTCACGGATCATTGCCGCCAGACAGGCGGCCGGAGAATCGGATTTTGTCATTGTAGTGGCGGCTGGCAACAGCAACAACACCTACTACTACCCAGATGAGAGCGCCACCTACGGCTACCGGGAGGAAATGAACTGGTGGGAAGAGATCAAATACCTCTTCGGCTGGCGGGGCGAAATCGGAGACTCTCTGGCGCTGTACAACAATTTCCTCAACCTCATGGATCAGGAGGAGGTTTTGGACCGAGTCATTGTCGTGGGGGCCATCGGGATTGATGGGTCCAGCTCCACTTCCAGCCAAACCCGGTACAGTTACGCCGACTACTCCAATGTAGGGGACCGGGTAGATGTAGCTGCACCGGGAGGAACCAGCGTCCAGTTAGTCTATAGCTGCCTGGCTAGCGGCTACGGCGGCCTGGGCGGCACCTCCATGGCAGCTCCCCACGTTTCCGGAGTGGCGGGACTGATCTTTGCCGCCAACCCTTCTCTCACCGGGCCTGAGGTGAAGGAGATTCTCCTGGCATCTACCACCGGACGTTTTTACTACACCGGCGGGTACTGCGGATTGATCAACGCAAAAACCGCAGTGGAGACAGCGCTGAAAACCCAGGAAACTTCCGTCAACCGGGTGCTGGGAACCGGTGCTGACGGGCTGGACATCTGCTTTGTGGTGGACACCACCGGCTCCATGGGGGACGACATTGAAAACGCCAAAGAAAATATGACCGACATTCTGGACTACCTGACCGAAAAAACCTCCAATTACCGGGTGGCGCTGATTGATTACCGGGACTTTTCGGAACGATCCGGGTCTTCCGACGACTACCCCTATCAAGTACAGCTTCAGTTCACCGACGACCGTCAGGAGATTTTGGACGCAATCAACGATCTGGGATTAGGCTACGGTGGAGACAACGAGGAAACGGTTTATTCCGCTCTGATGGCGGCGGTCGATCTGAACTGGAGAAGCAACGCCAAAAAGGTAATTATCCTGTTGGGGGACGCCCCTCCGCTGGACCCGGAACCCAACACCGGCTACACCTATGAAGATGTGCTTCTGGCACTGTTCAACGCAGACATCAACATTGATTACGAAAATTCCGATGAGCGGGTTGCGGACGCCTTGGATTATAGTTTAATCAATGTGTACTCCATCGGCACCAGCGCCAGTGATGATGCGGAAGACTTTTTCCAGCAGATTTCAGAGGCAACCGACGGCAGTTATGTGGGTGTGGACGATGCTTCTCAGGTAGCGGACGCCATCATGGATTCCATCGAGCAGATTGAAGTTACCACCGTAGTCGATGCTCAAGCCGACTTCGGCGACGCCATGGCCGACCAGGTCATTGACCTGTACAGCGGCGAGGAGTACCTTTTCACCTTTGAAACCGACGCCCAAGGGCAGTTCACTCTGGATTCCATGCCGGAGGGAGAATACCGCTGGGTCAGCCACGACTTAAGCGGCAGCGGCACCTTGCAGATCCAGTCGGAACAGCAGCAGGTTCTGGTGCAAACAACCCAGAACTGCTGGTGGTTCACCCCCATTATCCGATCCTGGCAGCAACAGGGGTGGTTCATGGGCATTCTGCTGGTGCTCTACCTGGCGGTCTGCATTCTCCTTCCCGTATTCATTCGGCGAGGACGGATCAAACGGCTGAACAAGCGGCTGGCACAGCAATGCAACGTAGAAACGCCAATGCAGGCGTCACCGTCCGATGCGCCGCCTCAGGCGCCGATACAGGCGCCCTCTCCCTCTTCTCCGGCTCAAACGCCGATGCAGGCGCCTCCTCCCTCTTCTTCGGCTCAAACGCCGATGCAGGCGCCTTCTCCCTCTTCTCCGGCTCAAACGCCGATGCAGGCGCCTCCTCCCTCTTCTTCAGCTCAAACGCCGATGCAGGCGCCTCCTCCTTCTCTTGACCATCAAGCGGCGGTTTCCGCTCCGGCTCCCGCTCCATCGCCCCAATTCTGCCCCTGCTGCGGCAGACGATACCAGGAAGGCGCCAGGTATTGCAAGTATTGCGGAGCAGATTTAACAGAGAAATAGGTGAAAGCTAAACAGCAAGAGCTGGCAGACTGTAGAAAAAGTAAAGTTTAGGTCAGAAACACGCCGAAGGCTTGTTTCGTCTTTCTCAAAGGCTGGTGGGGACATGAATCCCACGCAGTGGGTACGAATCCCACGCGGTGGATTCTGCAAAGCCCCTGCATAGGAATTGTTTTGTTTCAAAAATTTTTTTCTTACGC
>CAZWNI010000100.1:0-5138 GCA_964635385.1 uncultured Oscillospiraceae bacterium | reverse complement strand
TCATAGCCTGCTGATACCTGATTTATTAACTTTCAATCTTATTATACGAGGAGGATAGTTCATGAGCGGAAAACAAATTTTTGTGTTAAGCATGGTGGGATCGGTTGTAGTGTTGGTTTTGGGAACGCTTTTAGCCCGTCCCACCCAACTGTACATTGTGAGTACCGGCCGAGATTTCTGCGGACAGGACAGGGAAGGGGCAAAGCAAAGCAATCCCATTGCACCTTCCAAAAGCAATCGCCGTTCCGCCAAATAAAAAACAAAAAGACAGCACCTCTGCCAGCTTATTCGCAGAGGTGCTGTCTTACTTATTAGAAGAGTTAAGCCTTACACATTAGACCTTAGACTGAAGGGCGTCGTAGCCGGTTTCACCGGTACGAATCTTGATGGCTTCCTTGATCTCATACACAAAGATCTTGCCATCACCGATCTCGCCGGTTTTGGATTCATCCATAATGGCTTTGACGGCTTTATCCTTCCATTCTTCGGAAGAGACCACGATCTCAAATTTGATCTTGGGCTGCATCATTACATCCACTTCCTGTCCACGGACCACGGAGTGGTAGCCACGCTGCACACCGAATCCCATAACTTGGGATACGGTAACACCGTTGACTTCAATCTTATCCAAGGCAGCCTTGATGTCTTCCAGCTTTTCTTCCCGAACGATTGCTTCCACCTTGTACATCATATTAGGTTACCTCCTTTACTTAGTCCAGACCATTGAAGGACGGATAGGCGCTTTCACCATGCTGAGTCGCATCCAGGCCAACCAATTCGTCTTTGGGTTCCACACGCAGTTTGGTGAAGATCCGAACGATGCCAGCGCAAATCAGAGTACCCACAACTGCAACAGCGATGGAGATGACGATGGCAACCAACTGACGCCAGAACAGGCTTACATCACCGAACACCAAGCCGTTCCACGCAGCAGCCTCGTTGATGTCGCTGCGAGCAAACAAGCCGGTCGCAATGCCGCCCCAGATACCGCCGATACCGTGGCAGCCGAAAGCGTCCAGAGCATCATCAATCTTCAGCTTCTTCTTCAGCAGGCTGATGCCGAAGTAGCACAGCGGGCTGACCACAGCACCGCTGATGAAAGCGGACCAAACCGGAACATAACCAGCGCCGGGAGTGATGGCCACCAAGCCAGCTACCAGACCAGTGGAAATACCTACCAGAGTGGGTTTGCCGGTCTTGATCACATCAATCAGCATCCAGACCAACATAGCCGTTGCGGAGGCAACCGCAGTGGTAGTGAAGGCATGAGCTGCCAGACCGTTGGCTTCCAGAGCGGAGCCGGCGTTGAATCCGAACCAGCCGAACCACAACAAACCGGCGCCCAAGAAGACGTAGGGAACATTGTGGGCACGGTAAGGAGAATGTTCCACACCGCGGCGTCTGCCCAGCAGGATTGCCAAAACCAAACCGGAAACACCGGAACTGATGTGAACCACGTTGCCGCCTGCAAAGTCCACGGCGCCCAGTTCAACCAGGAAACCGCCGTCACCCCAAACCATGTGAGCCAGGGGGTAGTACACTGCGAAGGACCACAGAATGATGAAGAAGAACAGCGCCTTAAACTTCATACGGCCTGCTACGGAACCAGTCAAGATGGCAGCCGTAATCATGGCAAACATCATCTGGAACACCACAAAGGTCAGAGAAGAAAGACTGGGGGCGTATTCCGAGACGGTGTCGAAGTCCAGCCCGTTCAGGCAAATGTACTCGAACCCTCCGATGATTCCGCCGTGGTCTGCTCCAAAGGATAAGGAGAAACCTACGAAAATCCACAAAACCACTGAGATTCCCATGATTGCACCACATGCCGCCATGGTGTTGATTACATTTTTCCGGCGCACTAAGCCGCCATAGAAAAATGCCAGACCCGGTGTCATTAAAAACACAAGAGCAGCGCAAATCATAATAAATGCATTGCTTCCAAAGTCCATAGTTGATACCTCATTTCCTCAAAAAATTTGCAAAAAAGAAAGCGCCAGAGCGGGTAATCACTCGAACGCCTTCGTTCTTTACAAAACATATTTTAACGATTCTCAAAAAAATGTCAATGCCTTTTAACGAAAAAATGAATATTCTTTGACTTTGCAGTAACCGACTTTTCAAAAAAAAGAAAAACATTTCTTCGGCGTTAAAAATTTAAGGAAGAAACAAATTTCTTCCCGAAATGCTCTTTGCAAGCCTCCAGAATTCCATTTGAGACAGAGAACAGCCCTGACATTGAGCCCCTTAAGTTTTTCTTGACAAGATTAAAGGGGTAGAGTAAAATAATAATACAATGTCGCTAAATAAATATTTAGCGACATTTAGGGAAATGATATCAGTTAGAAAGGACGGGATTTGCAGTGGCCGCCGCATACCAGGAATATCCACAGTTTGCCAGGGATTTTTTATTTTATATGGAAACGGTGCGTGGACGCTCACCAAAAACCATAGCAGCATACGCTCAGGATCTGAAAACCTTCTTCCGATTTCTTCTCCTTCATTTTGGTATGGTGGACGAATCTACTGAGTTTTCAAACATTTCCATTGATGAGGTTTCTTTAGAATTGATCCGAAAAGCTACGGTTTCAGATCTCTATGAGTTTCTTCATTATATTGCCAGCCAGCGCAGCAACAGTGCCGCCGCCAGGTCTCGGAAAACTTCCTGTCTGCGAATCTTTTACAAATACCTGTCCAACCAGCAGTTGATCCAAAACAACCCCACGGAAAAGCTGGAACTGCCAAGTCCCAAAAAAGCGCTGCCAAAATATCTGCAGTTGGAAGAAAGTCTGGAACTGCTGCAAGCGGTTTCCGGGAAATATCCTTTGCGGGACTACTGCATGATTGTGTTGTTTCTCAACTGCGGAATGCGCCTCAGTGAATTGGTGGGATTAAATCTTTCAGACCTGAAGATCAACCGAGAACGTCCGGAAGATTCCACGGTATTGCTGCGCGGCAAAGGAAACAAAGAACGCATAGTTTACCTGAACGCCGCTTGTCTGGACGCAGTTCAACAGTACCTGCCGCAGCGCAGTCAAATTGCTTCTCAGGCCAAGCACTTTGACAAGCAGGCCCTGTTTTTATCCTCCCAAGGAAATCGAATCTGCAACCGCCAGGTAGAACGGATTGTAAATCAAGCCTTCCAAAAAGCCGGTTTAGCGGAAAAAGGCTATACTGTTCACAAACTGCGCCATACCGCCGCTACTTTAATGTACCGTTACACCGATGCCGACATTCGGGTTTTGCAGGAAATCTTAGGCCACAGCAGCTTGAGCACCACCCAAATTTACACCCATGTCTCAAATCAGCAGGTTCAAAAAACAATGGACGCATCACCTTTGGCGAATATTTCAGGAACCCGTAAAAAAGCTATTAAAAAAGAGACGGAATCTGCGCAAAAAGAGAAAAGCTCACACACAGCATCTGCTGAAGATGAGGAAAAAAGTGATTGAATCTCCAAAAATTTTCTGAAAATTGTGATTTTGATGGGAGACACTAAATCAAAGGGGAAAGTTTTTGGATATTGTTACAAAAACATGGAGATTTTGGCAATAAATTTGTATCACAGAAAGGTGGCAAAACGGAAAGAATACTCTTGACATCTGCCAAAACTTCAGATATTATTATATTGTTAAGATTTTAACAATGCCGTTTGATTCTGGACAGCGGGAACGACGGCAATTATAGATGGAGGTACAGTGATATGGCGAAAAAAGAAGCTGCCGTTGAGACCGAACAGAAGATTGACGTTGCTACGGTTATTGACGAGCATGTAGCGAAAGCCAAGGAAGCTCTGAATCAGTTCATGAGCTACACCCAGGAACAAATCGACCACATTTGTCATCAGATGGTGTTGGCCGGTTTGGACAACCACATGAAGCTTGCCAAGATGGCGGTGGAAGAAACAAAGCGCGGCATTTATGAGGACAAGATCATCAAGAATATGTTCTCCACCGAATATATCTGGCACAGCATCAAAGACATGAAGACGGTTGGCATTGTCAACGACAACGAACTGGAAGGCTATCTGGAAATTGCCGAACCCATCGGTGTCATCTGCGGCGTTACCCCCGTTACCAACCCGACTTCTACCACAATCTTTAAGTCTCTTTGCGCCATTAAGGCTCGTAACCCCATTATTTTCGGCTTCCACCCCGGTGCGCAAAATTGCTCCGTTGCGGCAGCGAAGATCGTTTTGGACGCTGCTGTAAAAGCCGGCGCCCCGGAAAACTGCATTCAGTGGATTGAATATCCCTCGATTGAAGCCACCAACTATTTGATGAACCACCCCGGCGTGTCCATGATTCTGGCAACCGGCGGTCCTGGCATGGTAAAAGCTGCTTACAGCGCCGGCAAACCGGCTCTGGGCGTAGGTCCCGGCAACGTGCCTTCTTATGTGAACAAGACCTGCAATCTGGAACGAGCCTGCAATGACATTATGTTGTCCAAGAGCTTTGACAACGGCATGATCTGTGCTTCGGAACAGGCCGCCATTGTGGATGCTGAAATTGCCGACCAGTTTGAAGCCATCTTAAAGGCAAACGATTGTTATTTCACCACTCCCGAAGAAACGGAAAAACTCAGCGAGTTCTGCTTCCCTGCCGCCAAGAACCACGCCCTCAACGGCGCTATTGTAGGTCAGTCCCCCTGCTGGATTGCAAAGCAAATCGGCCTGGATATTGACCCCAACACAAAGATCATTGTAGCCAAGATCCCCCATGCCGGGTTGGACGTTCCGCTGTCCAAGGAAAAGCTCTCCCCTGTTTTGGCTATGATCGTGGTCAACGGCGAGGAGGAAGGCTTTGCTACCGCTAAGACCATGCTGGAAATTGGCGGTATGGGCCATTCTGCTGCTATTCACACCGGCGATATGGAAATGGCTGACCGCTACGGCAGCCAGATGCCGGCCGGCCGTATTATTGTAAACTCTCCCTCTACCCACGGCGGCATTGGTGACATCTACAACACCAACATGCCTTCTTTGACCTTAGGCTGCGGCTCTTACGGCCAGAACTCCACGACTTCCAATGTCTCCGCCAACAACCTGGTGAACATCAAGAGAGTTGCAAAAAGGAGAGTCAATATGCAGTGGTTCAAAGTTCCCCCGAAAATCTATTTCGAAGACGATTCTATCCAGT
>CAZWNI010000099.1:0-5375 GCA_964635385.1 uncultured Oscillospiraceae bacterium | reverse complement strand
GCCTTCGGCGTGTTTCTGACCAAAAACTTTTATGTTTTACTTTTTCGACAGCCTGGCAGGCAGGCCGGGGTTCAGTCTTTCTTTTTGGCTTCCAGTTGCCGGAGCACCTCCCGGTTGCTCTGTTTGGGATAGCTCCGTGCCGGTCCGTCCTTGGCACGGCAGAGGGTGGCGTAGTCGCACCACTGGCAGGCTTTCCCGGTTTGGGTCTCCACCGGGGAAGGGGCGATCTCCCCGGCAAACAGCCGGTCTGCCATCTCCTGGATTTTGTCCAGCACCTTCTGGGTCACCAGATGGAGCTGGTAGGCGTCGATGATGTTTTCCTGGCTGTTCTTGTCAAACAGCTCCTCCACCGCCCTGCCGGAATCGTCGAACAGCAGATCCCACTGAGGCACCATGGCCCCCTGGTCTTTCAGATACCCCTTCGCCAAGGCCTTTACCGGGATACTCTCCCCGGAAAGGGTGTCGTCCATGGCCAGCACCACCGATTTTTGGTTCAGCACCAGCCCGTTCATTCGGTAGGACTTCTTCTTTTCCCGCTCCCACTGGGCCTGGGACGCCTCCCGTCCCAGTTTGGGGGCCGCCTGTCCCGCCGGCTGGTACAGCACGCCGGCTCCCCGGCCGTCCCGGCCCTGTTCCAGGCAGATCAGATAGATCATCATCTGAAGGTTCAGTCCCTGAAGCACATCGCTGAGTTTCAACTGCCTGGTTCCGGTTTTGTAGTCCACAATCCGGAAATACCGGGTTCCGCCGGCGTCCTGGTACAGGTCGATCCGGTCCACGGTGCCGTGAAGGGAAACCTGGTTGCCCGCCTGGGTGGACACAGTCAAAGCCGGGGCGTGGTCACCCTCCCCAATGCGGTACTCAAAGGCGGCGGGGAGAAATTTGCTGTGCCGGATCTGCTGAGCCAGTTCCAGCAGCAGGGCGGTCACCCCTTCCCCTGCCCGGCGAAGCTGCGCCCGCAGCCGGGCGTTGTCCAAGCCGCCTTTGGGCAGATGCTGTTCCAAATACAGCCGGACGCACTCCTCCGCCAGCGCCTGCAGGTTCTCCGGGGTCAGGTCCTCCCGGCTGCGGAGCTGTTCCAGCACCTTGCAGAGAATTTCGTGAACCAAATTCCCACGGGAAAGGGGATCGTACCCCACCTGCCGCCGGGGGTAGAGCTTCAGCCCCTGTTTGCAGAAAAACTGGAAGGGGCAGCGGTAAAAGTCCTCCACCCGGCTGGGACTGAGGAAGGGGCGCAGTCCGTAAAGCTGCTCCACCAGCTTCCGGTCCAGTTTCTGGGCGGCGCTTTTCCGCCCCTGACGGACCTGTTCCAGCATGGCGGCGTATTCCCCGGAACGGGAGAAGTAATCCTCCAGGGTTTTGGTAAACACGTCCGGCTGCTGTGCCGCTGCCAGCAGGGCAAACCCCGCTTCCTTGGACTGACAGAGCCGGGCAGGCTCCCGCCGGGCCAAAACCTCCTGCCGGCATTGGGGGAACAGGGTGGTCAACTCTTCCAGCAGAGGGGAGGGAGCAATGGCATTCCCCTGCAAATCCCCTTCCGGCACCGAAATCCAAAGCCGCTGCTCCCCTCCCGTCAGGGTCTGGTAGGCGTAAAACCGGCCTTCCTGGGTGCGGCGCAGCCGGTCCCGGGCAATGGGAAGCTGACGCTGTGCCAAAAGCTCCTCCTCTTCCTCCCCGAATAAGGGGCAGCCGGCGGGAGTTTGGGGGAACACCCCTTCTTCCGCCCCTAAAATCAGCAGCGCCTTCACCTGCTCCAGATGGAGCTTGCCGCTCTGCCCCACATTGACGCAGTCCAGCGCCTGGGGCACCGTTTCCAAACCGGACTGTTCCGCCAGCAGCTCCAAAAGCTGCCAGTACCGGGAAAAGCTCACCGTCCGGTCCTCTAAAATTTCCGCAATGGCGCTGCACAGCTCCCCTAAGGTCTCCCACATTCGGCGGTACTGGGACGCCGCCGCCAGGCTTTGGGCAGGCTGAACCGTATCCTGCTCCAACATTTCGATGTACTGCTGGGTGACCTGCCGCACCTGCATTCCTTCCAGCAGATCAAACAGCCCCTGGGTCATCTCCCAGGCGGAGCACTCCCCCAGCTTTCGGAAGGGGAGCAGGTGGTTCAGCAAAAATTTGCGCATCTCCTCCAGCCGGGCCAGCCGGGCGGCTTCTTCCTCCCGCTGCCGGGAATTGCGGGGACCTTCCAGCCCGTAGATGCTCAGGGTAAAGGGGGAAAAGAACCCTTCCTCCCCCAGATCCCATAAGTACAGATAATTTTCCAGCTCCGCCACCCGGCTTTCATCAAAGGGGGTCAGGCCGCACTTCAGCAGCGCCGCAGCCTCCAGAGGGGAAAAGCTGCCGGACCCCAAAGCAAAGCAGTGCTGCACCAGCCGGAACAAGGGGGACTGCAAGGGGGAAACGGGGTCGTCCAGGTAATAGGGAACCTCGTACCGCTCCAGGGCGGATTGCAGCAGGGGGCGGTAGTTTTCGCTGCCCAGCACCACCGCCATCTCCCGATAGCGGTACCCCTGCCGGGCCAGTTCCCGGAGCCGGGCGGCAGCCGCCTGCGCCTCCTCCTGACGGTTGGGGGCGCGAACCAGTTCCAGTTCCCCGGCAGGTTGGTCGTATTGGGGCGGGGAAACGGCGTAAAGCCGCCGCTCCAAGGCTTCCAGCGCCGGGGGACGCACCCCTTCCGGCTGTGCCAGCACCTCCGGCGCCGCCACCGGCACCCCCAGTTTCCGGGCCAACGCCCGAAGCTGGTGGTACAGGGCGTCGGACAGGGCGAACAACCCCTCCCGCCTGGGGTCGTCGGGGTCCAAGGTCAGGGCTACGGCGACCTCTTCCCCTTGCAGCAGCATCTGTTCCAGCAGCAGCAGTTTGTCCTGGGAGAGAAAGTCAAAGCCGTCCAGGAAAAACCGTCCCCCGGAAAACAACTGATGCTCCGAAGCCAGCCGGGCGGCTTTGGGCAGATCTTCCAGGGGATCGGAAAACCGCCGCTGGAGCAGCCCCTGGTATCCGGCGTACACCGCTGCGGTGTCCAGCAGCTTGGCACGCAGGCTGCCTTCCGGCAGGGAGCGGGCAAACTCCTCCAGCCCGGACACATTCATTCCGGCAGATTGCAGCTGCTCCACCGTTTGGAGCATGGCGGGAGCCAGCCGGCTCCGGGACGCCGGAGCGGCATACACCCGCAGCAGCGGCCCCGCCTCCTCCAAGGCCAGCTGCATCAAAAGCAGCTTTTGCCTGACATTGGCGGCGGGGCGTCCCTGGGGATTGTAGCGGGACGCCAGCCGGGAGGCCAGCCGGGAAAAGCCGGTCACCTGGACTTTGGAAAAAGCCCTGGCTCCCAGGGTGCGGTAACAGCGCCGCTCCCCCTCAAAGGTGGACTGATCCGGCAGCAGCAGGTAAACCGGCCGGTTCGACTCCGGCAGAGCCGCCAGACGGGAAAGCACCCGCTGGGTCTTGCCGCTGTGGCTGCGGCCGAAAAGAAAGGTAAGCATAACAACCTCCTGTGACATGGGACTGTTTTTTCTCCGAAACACGCCGAAAGCCTGTTTCGCTTTTTGAGTAAATGTTTTTCGGGGACGGACCCCGCCCCGGCTCCCTTAACGGCGGGACACGCTACCGCCCTGTCACCCAATTCCACAGCGCCGTCAGCCCGTCCAGCAAAGCGAACCGGATCTCGTACTCCTCCGGGTGGGTGAGCATCTCCTTTTGCTGGCTGCTCATTCCCTCCTCCAGAGATGCGCAGCCGTCCAGGCACACCGCCGGGTACAGGACGCAAAACCAGTTGCGCCCTTCCCCCGCCCCCAGTTGGATACGCACCGCCTGGTACTCCCCGGCAGGAAGGGTGTACCCCTCATAGCTCACCGCCGGGAAGGACTGCGCCCCCACCGTTCCGGTGATGGAAAGGGTGCATCCCTGTTCCTCGGCGGTTTGCCGGGCGGTGTCCAGCATTTGGGGCAGCAGCCGGTTGGCCAGCTCCTCTGCTTCCTCCAGGCTTTCCGCCTGGGCCAGAATCTGGCCGTACTCCGTCAACAAGGCGTCCCGCACCGCCAGCTTTACCGCCTGATCCTCCGGGTCGTCGGAATCCGCCACAATGTGCAGCCGCAGCACCTTTTGGGTCAGCTCCTGCCGCTGCTGCCCCACCTGAGCCAAGTTCCAGGCCATGGCAGCCACACCTGCCGCCAGCAGCCCCGCCGCCAGAGAAAAAAGGAACCGTTTTACCATAAAGCCACCTCATTCCACCTGATTTCGCAGGACAGTATGAGGCGGCTTTTCGCTTTTTATTCCTGGGGCAAGATCTCCACACCTCGGCTTACCGGCCGCACCGCCGCCGAAAAGGGCAGGTGGGATATGCTTTCCAGCTGCTGGCGGGCCTCCTTTAAGGTGGGGAAAATGCCGTATACCGCAGAACCGCTGCCGGTCATTCTGGCCCCCAGCGCCCCGGCTTTCAGCATTCGCTGCCTCAGCAGCTCCACCTCCGGCGCCCCGCACACCAGTTCCAGGGCGTTGACCAAATGGGCTGCCGTTTCCACCGGGTCGTTTTGTTTCACCCCTTCCAGCAGCCGGTGAAACTCCTCCCCCAGCCGGGGCTTTTCTTCCAAAGCGTCGTAGGCGGCAAACGCAGCCTTGGTGGACACCCCGGCAATGGGTTTTCCAATCAAAAAGGCGCCGGCAGTGTACTCCGGCAGGGGGGTGAGTTTCTCCCCGATGCCCTCCACAAGCTGGGTGCCCCCGGTGAGGCAGAAGGGGATATCCGCCCCCAGCTGCACCCCTATGTCACAGAGCTGCTGCTGGGAAAGACCCAGCTTTAACAGGGCGTTCAGCCCCGCCAGGGCGGCGGCGCCGTCGGCGCTCCCCCCAGCCATTCCCGCCTCCATGGGCAGGTTCTTTTCCAGATGGAAGGTCAGCCCGGTTTGGGGACGGCCGGTTTCCTCCAGCAGCTTTCTGGCGCATTTCAGCACCAGGTTGGTTTCGTCGGCGGGAACCTGGGGGCTGTTGCAGGTGAGCCGCAGCCCCTGCCCTTCTTCGGTGATGGTGAGAAGGTCAAACACCCCCACCGACTGCATCACCATCTGCAGGTCGTGGTAACCCCGCTGGTCCCGGCCCAGGATTTCCAGGCCAAGGTTCAGTTTTCCATAGGCTTTTACCGTGATTCGGTTCAAAGTGTTTCCTCCTGACATTGCCGGGCGCTCCGGCTTTTTGAGGGCGCAGGGGGAGCAGACGCCAAATCCCGCAGCCCGTCTCTGCCGCCGCATTGCTGTTTTCATTATAGCATGGGCAGGGCGGTTTTTCAATCCGATGCACAAAAGCGCCCTTCCGGAGTTTCGAAAGGGCGCTCAGGCTGTAGAAAAACCCTCCATGTTGTGAGACAACAGAGGTAGATG
>CAZWNI010000098.1:3839-5378 GCA_964635385.1 uncultured Oscillospiraceae bacterium | reverse complement strand
CTGCGCACTGCCGAAGAAGTTGCCGCCATTCGCGGCAAGACCGTTGCGGAAATCTACGGTTAAGGAGGTAAGATCTGATGGCTGATGTAACAATCAAATTGGTGAAGGGTCTTGCCGGAAAGAAAAAAGACCAGATCGCTGTGTGCCAGTCCCTGGGACTTCGCAAGACCGGCGATACAACCGTACAGCCGGATAACGCTGCCACCCGCGGCAAGATCTTTAAGGTCAAACATCTGGTTGAGGTTACTGACTAAAGCGAACAGGAGGTGCAATCCAACATGAAGCTTCACGAATTGACCCCTGCTGAGGGTTCTACCAAAGTCGCAAAGCGGGTCGGCCGCGGCCACGGCTCTGGAAACGGCAAAACTGCCGGTAAGGGCCACAAAGGCCAGAAGGCTCGCTCCGGCGGCAGCATTCGTCCCGGTTTTGAAGGCGGCCAGATGCCGTTGCAAAGACGGGTTCCCAAGCGGGGATTCAACAATATCTTCGCCGCTAAGGCTGCCATCGTCAACCTGGGAGACATCGACGCTCGGTTTGAAGCCGGCGCAGTGGTGAATGCTCAAGCGTTGATGGACTGCGGTCTGGTAAAAGACTGCAAAAATGGTGTAAAAGTGCTGGGCAATGGCGAGATGACCAAAAGCTTGACCGTTCAGGCAAAATCCTTCTCAAAGTCTGCTCAGGAAAAGATTGAAGGAGCGGGCGGAAAGGCCGAGGTGATCTAAGGTGTTCGAAGTATTTAGAAATGCCTTCAAATCCCCTGAACTGCGCAAAAAAATCCTGTTCACTCTTTTCATCGTCATTGTTTTCCGGATCGGCTCCGCCATTCCGGCGCCCTTTGTGGACGCCAATGTGTTGGTAAGCCTGTTCAGCGGCGACAACGCCTTTGATTATCTGAATATGCTTTCCGGCGGCAGCTTTTCCAACGCCACGTTGTTTGCACTGTCCATTACCCCCTACATCAACAGCTCCATTATTATTCAGTTGTTGACGGTGGCAATCCCTCCCCTGGAGCGGATGGCCAAAGAAGGCGGCGAAGGACGGCGCAAACTGGCCAAGATTACGCGGTATACCACCGTGGGTCTGGCACTGCTTCAGGCAGTGGGTTACTACTTCCTGATCAAAAACTATGGCGGTATCGCCTATACCAGCGGCATGGAAGGTTTCTTCGCCGCCCTGGTGATTGTGCTGGTGCTGACTGCCGGCGCCGCCTTGATTATGTGGCTGGGTGAACAGATCAACGACAAGGGACTGGGTAATGGTATTTCCATTATTTTGTTTGCCGGTATCGTCTGCCGGGCTCCCGACGCCATCAGCGTATTGTGGGAGTATTTCCAGCAGGGCGGCAGCAATTACTTCCTGGTGCCGTTGATTGTGGTACTCTTCCTGGTGATTGTGGTGGCCATTATCATTATGACCAACGCCGAACGTCGAATTCCGGTACAGTACGCCAAGCGGGTAGTTGGCCGGAAGATGTACGGCGGCCAGTCCAGCTATATTCCGATTAAGGTCAGCATGAGCGGTGTTATGCCTATCATCTTC
>CAZWNI010000098.1:0-3829 GCA_964635385.1 uncultured Oscillospiraceae bacterium | reverse complement strand
CCATTCTGCTGTTCTGGACACCGGAGAGCGGTTCCTTCTGGGAAAGCTTTTTCAACGCCTTGTCTTCCGACGGCGTGATCTACGCAGTGCTGTATTTCCTGCTGATCATCGGCTTTAACTACTTCTATGTAGCGATTCAGTACAACCCGGTAGAAATTGCCAACAACATCAAGAGTAATAACGGCGCTGTGCCTGGCATTCGTCCCGGCAAATCCACGGTGCAGTTCATCTCCAAGGTGATCCATAAGATTACCCTGGTAGGCGCCTTGTTCCTGGGTGTGATTGCAGTGTTCCCCATTATTCTGGCGAATGTGACCGGCATCAACATTTCTTTGGGCGGTACTTCGATTATCATTGTGGTGGGCGTGGCCCTGGATACAATGCGTCAACTGGAGAGTCAGCTGACCATGCGTCACCACAAAGGCTTCTTGGAATGATTGAATGATTGTGCGAAGTGAAAGAATGTGGAGGTAAAAACAATGAAACTTATTTTATTGGGCGCTCCCGGCGCAGGCAAAGGTACACAGGCAGAAGTCATTATGGACCACCTGAACATCCCCGCAATTTCCACAGGCAATATCATTCGTGAAGCTCTCAAGAACGGCACCGAAGTGGGCCTGAAGGCGAAATCCTATATGGACGCCGGCAAACTGGTTCCCGATGAAGTCGTCATTGAGATTATCAAGGAGCGGCTGGCGAAGGACGACTGCAAGAATGGTTTCATTCTAGATGGTTTCCCCCGCACTGTGCCCCAAGCCGAAGCGCTGGACGCTATGGGCATCGCCATTGACAAAGTGGTGGACATTGAAGTAGCGGACGAAAAGATTGCGCAGCGTCTGGGAGGACGCCGGGTGTGCGCAGACTGCGGCGCCAGCTATCATACGGAATATAAGCCTTCCAAGGTTGAGGGCGTCTGCGACAAGTGCGGCGGATCTACCGTACAGCGCAAAGACGACGAACCTGCCACTGTGCTGGATCGGTTGAAGGTATACCACGAACAGACCGAACCCCTGAAAGACTACTATGCCAAGAAGGGAATCCTGGCTGTGGTGCACGGCGCCGAAGAAGTCAGTGAGACTTCTGCCCGCACGCTGAAGGCTCTGGAGGGCTGAGCCCACAATGATCCAATTAAAAACCCCTCATGAAATTGAACAGATGAGGGAGGCCTGCCGCATTTCTGCCGGGGCGCTGAAAGAAGCGGGGAAGTATATGCAGCCCGGCGTTACCACCAAGGAGATTGATCACGCAGTTCACAAGTACATTGTGTCCATGGGTGCGAAACCGAACTTTTTGGGGTATGCAGGGTATCCCGGCAGTGCCTGTATCAGTATTAACAACCAGGTGATTCACGGCATTCCTTCCAGCAGGGTTGTGCTGAAAGAAGGAGACATTGTAAGCGTGGATACCGGCGCTTACTACAACGGCTTCAACGGCGATAACGCCTACACCTTTGCGGTGGGCAAAATCAGTCCGGAAGCAGAACAGCTACTGAAGGTCACCCAGGAGTGTTTATACAAAGCAATCGACGCAGCCAGAGTCGGCAACCGGATCGGCGACATCAGCTACGCCTGCCAGAGCCATGCGGAAAAGTTTGGCTACGGCGTGGTGCGCAGCTATGTGGGCCACGGCGTGGGGCGGGAGCTTCACGAAGATCCGGAAGTGCCTAACTTTGGCAAACCCGGCAGAGGGGTCAGATTAGCGGCTGGAATGACCCTGGCCATCGAACCCATGATCAATCTGGTTGGGGACGATGTGGTCACGCTGGATGATGGCTGGACCGTGGAGACTGTGTCCGGCAGTATCTCGGCTCATTTTGAACACAGCATTGTGGTCACCGAATCAGATCCGATTATCTTAACCCGGATCTAAGGAGGAACTATGGAGCTGGGAACCATTGTGTATTCCAAATCAGGACACGACGCCCATCGGTTTTATGTGGTGGTGGGCCAGTCCCAGGGGTGGGTTTATATCGCAGACGGCAAACGGCGGAAGCTGGAAAAGCCCAAGCGGAAAAACCCCCGGCACCTGGCCAAAACCGCAAAACAGGTGGAACTGTCCGAGGTGGATACCGATCAAAAATTAAGGCGGTTGTTGTGGGACTACAACAATACCGAGCCTGAAAACCGGCAAGGGAGGTAAATGCCATGTCGAAAGATGGAGTTATCGAACTGGAGGGCAAAGTAGTAGAAACCCTGCCTAACGCCACCTTTAAGGTGGAACTGCCCAACGGGCACACCATTTTGGCGCATATTTCCGGCAAGTTGCGAATGAATTTCATTCGGATTCTGCCCGGGGATAAGGTGACGGTAGAAATGTCCCCCTACGACTTGACTAAGGGGCGCATTACCTGGCGCTCAAAGTAAAAACCGCTTTTACACAGTTGAAACCATGATAAGGGGGTAATTTCAGATGAAAGTAAGACCTTCTGTAAAGCCCATGTGTGAAAAGTGCAAGATCATTAAGCGCAAAGGGCGCGTAATGGTGATCTGCCAGAACCCGAAGCATAAACAGCGTCAGGGCTAAGCGCACATGAACGCAACGATTTAGAGTATTTTGGAGGTGCAACAATATGGCTCGTATTGCTGGCGTCGACCTGCCCAGAGAAAAGAGAATCGAGATCGGTTTGACTTATATCTACGGCATTGGCCGCAAGTCTGCAGATGACATTTTGGCGGCTACCGGCGTAAATCCGGACACTCGTGTGAAGGACATCACCGAAGATGATCTGGCTAAGCTGCGTGACTACATTGATAAACATTACGAGGTTGAGGGCGACTTGCGCAGAAGCACTGCCCTGAACATCAAGCGTCTGACGGAAATCGGATGCTACCGTGGCCTTCGCCACCGCAAAGGTCTGCCGGTCCGGGGACAGCGTACCAAGACCAACGCCCGTACCCGCAAGGGCCCCAAAAAGACCATTGCCAACAAGAAGAAGTAAGGAGGTATTCTAAGCTATGGCAACAAAAGGCGCTTCTAGCAAGAAGCAGATTCGCCGCCGCAAGGTGAGCAAGAACATTGAACGTGGTGCTGTCCATATCCAGTCTACCTTCAACAACACCATTGTCACCATTACCGACACCCAGGGCAATGCCTTGAGCTGGGCCAGTGCCGGTGAAATGGGATTCCGTGGTTCCAAGAAGTCCACTCCGTTTGCCGCTCAGACCGCTGCGGAAAAAGCAACCCGCGCTGCGATGGAACACGGCCTGAAGACGGTGGAAGTGTACGTCAAGGGCCCCGGCTCCGGACGGGAAGCCGCCATTCGTGCGCTGCAGGCCTGCGGACTGGAAGTCACTTTGATTAAGGACGTGACGCCCATTCCTCACAACGGCTGCCGCCCGCCCAAGAGAAGACGTGTCTAAGTTAGGAGGCTAATGAAGTGGCTAGAGATAGACAACCCATTTTGAAGAAGTGCAAAGCGCTGGGCATCGACCCCGCTGTGATGGGGGTCAACAAGAACACCAAGCGCAACCCCAAGCCCAACCGCCGGAAGGTCAGCGAGTACGGCATTCAGCTCAACGAAAAGCAGAAGCTGCGCTTTATCTACGGCATTTTGGAAAAACAGTTTGCCCACTACTTTGAATTGGCAGAGAAGAGCAAGGGGCAGACCGGCGAAGTGCTGCTGCAGCTGTGCGAATGCCGGCTGGACAATGTTGTGTTCCGTCTGGGCCTGGCGTCTACCCGTCGGGAAGCCCGTCAGATGGTCGTGCACAACCATTTCACCTTAAACGGGAAAAAGGTCAACGTGCCTTCTCTGCAGGTGAAAGTCGGCGACGTGATCGGTGTAACCGAAAAGACCCGCGGCAGCGACAAGATGAAAGCGATTCGGGAA
>CAZWNI010000097.1:0-5405 GCA_964635385.1 uncultured Oscillospiraceae bacterium | reverse complement strand
AGAAGATTTGCAGATTTCCTTTTCGGATTCGCCCACAGGATGGGATGCGGTGCTGGAGTGGAAGGGAGAAAAACTACTGCTCACCGGTTCCCGGAAATCGGCATTGAACGGGGAATGGAATGTGCTGCTCCTCACCGGGTCGGTGTATTCGGATTATCAGGAGATGGGTTCGGTGCTGGTTCTGTCAAAACCGTGGCAGACGGACAGCCCGGCGTGGTGTGTGCCGGTGTACCGGGAGGGAGGAACCCTGCGGCAAACCAAAGAGGGTCTGGCTTACCAACCCTCCGGATAGCCTGGGAAAAAACACATCTCACAAATGGACAAAATCCGATTTGATTGGTCAGTTTTCACAAGATTGCATTTTCACCATTGGGCACTTGTCCGAAAATCCACACCGTTTCTTGTCTTTCTTGCAATCGGCATTGGTCTATGATAAAATAAAATCAGAAAATTCGACAAAAACGATACGATCAACAAATGGTAAAAATCCAAAGGGACGATGAAAGACATTGTAACCGGGACAAGAAACGGAGAAGAAGATGAAAGAATCGCCGAAGAAGCAGAAAGGGAAACGGAACCTTCTGCCGTGGCTGCTGCTGGGAATCCTGGCAGTGTGCGTGGCGATTCTTTTGTTTTTGTATGGAAGGCAAAGCGGCTACACGATCCTGAAAACGGAGCAGTCCCAAACGGAGGAAAGCACCACCTCCGAGGAAGAGAGTACATCTTCCAGGGGGACAGGCAGCGCTTCCAGTGCCTCGTCTGCCTCGTCCCGGAATTCCAGTTCCTCCACCCGCAGTACCTCCTCCCGTACCAGCAGTCAAAACGAGGAGGAGGAATCCTCACAAGCTGCGGAGTCTCTCCCGGAAAGCCTGGGGGAGACCCCTACGCCGATTCTGTCCCAGTCCGAAACGAGTTCCTCTGCGTCCGAAACGAGTTCCTCTGCGTCATACAATCAGGAACAGCAATCCACCCAAACCAATTCCCAGGAAATTTCAGGGTTGACTATCCAGTGGGAAAGCCAAGACCGGAGCGCCTTTGCCCAGCTTTGGGCGGAGTATGCGCAGACGGAACCGCTGTTTTCTGCGTTGGCGGAACAGGGGACGCCGGTGAGGATCTATCTGTATGCCGCCGAGGGAACGGACGCCGTAGTTTGGGAGGAGGCCTGCTACTGGATTGTTTGCTATGCGGGAAGCGACACCATGGAGCAGATCTACTGGGACACCGCCCTGCTGCTGGAAGAAGTGCTGCGGCAGCAGGGAAGATGGGAGGACTGCGCCGTCACCTACCAAACCTTCAATCCCAGGAACTTTACCTATGGGGATTCCCAGGAGCTGTATGTGGGCCGGTATTTTTGTTCCCTGGAAAGCCAGCAGAGCCTGACCCAGGACCGGCTGGAGGTGTGGCAGTTGGTGCTGCAGGGGCAGGAACCGGTCTATGGGCCTTTGCTGGAGAAGTATTACTGCCTGCGCTCGGAGTATAATGGGATTTTTGAGTGAAACAAAAGCGAAGAAACCTGCCACCTTGACGGATAAGCCGGTTGCCGATATAATAATGTAGTAAGATAAAGGAAAAGGACGGGAACCACTATGCGCACAGCACAGCTCCACCGTGTCACCAAAGAAACGGACATTCAGGCAAAACTGAATTTGGATGGAAGCGGCATCTGCCGTACCGATACCAGCATCGGTTTTTTTGACCATATGATTACTGCCTTCACCGTGCATTCCGGTATTGATTTGGACTTGAAGGTGGTTGGGGACATTATTGTGGACTGCCATCACTCCGTAGAGGACGCCGGGATTGTCTTGGGCCAGGCTTTTGCCCAGGCTTTGGGGGACCGCAGCGGCATTGCCCGGTACGGCCATGCTTTTGTGCCTATGGATGAAGCCCTGGCCAGAGCGGTGCTGGACATCTCCGGACGCTCCTTCTTGGTGTTTGACGCCGCTTTCACTGCCGATGCAGTAGGAGATTTGGATACCCAGATGGTGGAGGAGTTTTTCCGTGCCTTTGCCTTCAATGCCGGGATTACTCTGCATCTTTGCTGCGAATATGGCAAAAACGACCATCACAAAATCGAAGCCCTCTTCAAAGCCACGGCCCATGCCCTGAAAATGGCCATTGCCCCTTTGGAGCCGGGAAAGACTTTGTCCACCAAAGGCGTGCTGTAATGCCGCAAAACAGCAGATCATGGAAAGGGAGTGGAATTTATGATCGCAGTAATCGACTATGGGGCGGGAAACCTGTTCAGCGTCAAAAATGCGTTGGAATATCTCAAACAGCCTTACCTCATCACCAATGATATGGATCAGATCCGAAAAGCAGACGGCTACATTTTGCCGGGCGTGGGGGCCTTCCCCTTTGCCATGAAGCAGCTCACTGCTACCGGACTGGTGGAGGAACTCAAAAAGCAGGTGGAAACAAAACCCCTGCTGGGGATCTGTTTGGGAATGCAGATGCTCTTTGAGGAAAGCACGGAATTTGAACTTACCAAAGGTTTGGGTCTGATTCCCGGCCGGGTAGACCATCTGGCAGCTCCGGGGCAGAAAATTCCCCACCTGGGCTGGAACCAGTTGGAGATTGAGCAGCCGGAGAATCCCCTGCTGCAAGGGGTGCATTCAAAAGACTGCGTCTACTTTGTGCATTCCTACATGGCGTTTACACCCAGGGAATATATCGCCGCTTGGTGTGACTATGGCGGTGTACAGGTGCCTGCCTTAACGGTAAAAGGCAATGTTTATGGCTGCCAGTTCCACCCAGAAAAAAGCGGGGAAACGGGACTTGGGATTCTCACCAACTTCTGTAAGCTCTGCCAAGGGAAGGAGGAAGCGTTATGCTGACCAAACGGATTATCCCCTGTCTGGACGTTCGGGAAGGAAAGGTTGTAAAGGGAATTAACTTTGTAGGAATCAAAGAGGTAGGCGATCCGGTGGAATGCGCCAAAGAGTACAACCGCCAGGGAGCCGATGAAATCGTTTTTCTGGACATTACGGCCACTCACGAACACCGAGGCACCATGCTGGACGTGGTGGCACGCACCGCAAAGGAAGTATTTGTCCCCTTAACGGTGGGGGGCGGCATACACTCTATTGAGGACTTCAAAAACACCCTTCGGGCGGGGGCGGATAAAGTCAGCGTCAACTCCGCTGCGGTGAAAAACCCTCAGTTGATCTACGATGCCGCCGACCAATTCGGAAACCAGTGCGTGGTCTGCGCCATCGACGCCAAGCGGATCGACGGCAGTTTTCATGTGGTGGTTCACGGCGGCCGCATTGACACCGGTTTAGATGCCATTGAATGGGCCAAAAAAGCGGTGAGCCTGGGGGCCGGGGAAATTCTCCTTACCTCCATGGACACTGACGGCTGCAAAAACGGCTTTGATTTGGAACTGCTCAATGCTGTGTGCGATGCAGTCAATGTGCCGGTGGTAGCCAGCGGTGGCTGCGGCAGTTTGGAGCATTTCTCCCAGGTGTTCGAAGAAACCAAGTCAGATGCAGCTTTGGCTGCCAGTCTGTTCCATTACCGGGAACTGACGGTGGGTCAGGTAAAGGAACATCTGCGCCAACACGGCATTCCGGTGCGGACGAACCGGTAAAAGGAGCGCTTATGGAAATAGAACAGTATTTTATAAAAAGTGATCTGATCCCTGCCATTGTGGTGGAGGAAAGCACCGGTCAGGTGTTGATGTTGGCCTATATGAATCGGGAAAGCCTGCAAAAAACCATAGAAACCGGTTATACCTGGTTTTGGAGCCGTTCCCGCCGGGAATTGTGGAACAAAGGCGCTACCAGCGGCCATCTGCAAAAGGTGAAAGAGCTGTATGCAGACTGTGACAACGACACCTTGTTGGTAAAGGTGGAACAGACCGGCGCTGCCTGCCATACCGGTCACCACTCCTGCTTTTATAAGCAGCTGCTGCCGGTGCAGCGGGAATTGGAAGAATGAGTTTAAGGGGAGGAAAAGAGCAAATGGAACAGAATTGCGCCGCCTTGGCGGAAATGTATGAAGTGGTAAAATCCAGAAAAGGCGTACATCAAGAGGGCAGCTATACCTGCTATCTTTTTGAGCAGGGCCTGGACAAAATCTTGAAAAAATGCGGAGAAGAATGCGCCGAAACCATCATTGCTTCCAAGAACGAAAATAAGGAAGATCTGGTAGGGGAGATCAATGATCTGCTGTACCATCTGTTGGTGCTGATGGTGGAAAAGGGCGTTACCATGGAAGAGGTCATGGCGGAATGCGATAAGCGCAGCCAGAAGATCGGCAACCTGAAGAAATTCCACCAGGTGGATAAGCAGAGTTAAAGCACGTTTAGAGAAAAGGTGTTTCGCTTTACATATGTGCTCGCCTGGAACATCTCATGGAACTTAAGAAATAAAAAACAGCGGCTGTTTTGGACAAGGAAAACGGCCGCTGTTTTGTTGTTTTTTAGCCTTCAAAAATTCCGGTAATCCGAATGTCGGCGTAATTGTAACTCAAATCGTTGAATAACCGCTGAATGGGTTCCTGGTTAAAGTTGCCTGCAAAGTCGATGTGGAACACCATTTCCCCAGGACTGCTGATGTCGGGGCAGCTTCGGATCTTGGTCAGGTTCACTCCGTAGATGGAGTATTTGGTCAGCAGCCGGTTTAAGGCCGAGCGCACATCTGGTAGCTTGATGCAGATGCTGATGGTGTTGCAGGCGGGAGAGGTGAGCAGTTTGTGGGAAATCAGAATGCAGCGCTGCTGTCCCACCTTCCATACCTGGTTGACATAGAGGGGAATCCAGCTCATCTGTTCATACACCCAGTCCATAGAGCCTTCGGTGGCGTTTTCAAAGGGAAGCAAAGCTGCTGTAAAGTTGCCAGCCAGAACACCGTCCAGCAGCGGTTTCATCTCCCGGCTTAGCACCGGACGGCAGTGGGGATACGCCTGAAGCAGTGCGTTTTGCAATGCACTGTCCTTGCTGTAACAGCCAATGGCGGCGTGACTCAGATCCACCGGCTCCTGGCAGAACGGCGGGGCAAAAGCAGGTTTTGTTTGGTTAATCTGATGGCACTTGCTGGTTTCCATTAGGTTAATAAAAAAGGATTCGGTGTACAGCTTCAAATCTTCCTGGGCGGAAGACAGTTTGTTTTGAATCACCTGCTCCTCCCGCTTGGCATTCAAGATGGGGAGGCCATGGGCTACCTTGTAGGCGGCCACCTCTTCACTCACCCGCATTCTTTGGGTAAACAGTTGCAAAAGCTGCCGGTCGATGTCGTCGATTTCCCGGCGGCAGGTTTCCAGATCTTTCATGGTTTTCTCTCCTTGGTTTCATTACCCAAATTATAGCGGGTTTGCGGCTTTTTTGCAACACTGTGCCTATCGTGTGCGCTGGGGCGGGGAAATTGATTGTTTTTGGCCGATACCACGAAATCAAATGATTT
>CAZWNI010000096.1:0-5430 GCA_964635385.1 uncultured Oscillospiraceae bacterium | reverse complement strand
ATAAGCGGGGTGTGTACGGCGGCACCATCGGATATTTAGGCTTTGACGGCAATCTGGACACCTGCATTTGTATCCGCACGGCCCTGTACCGAAATGGGAAAGCCTATGTCCAGGCCGGTGCGGGGATTGTGGCGGATTCTTCCCCGGAACGGGAGTACCGGGAGACCTGCAACAAAGCGGGTGCGGTGCTTCAGGCCATGAAAGACGTTAAGAAGTTGGAACAGGAGGTGCGGGAATGATTTTACTCATTGATAACTACGATTCCTTTACCTATAACCTCTATCAAGCTCTGGGTCAGTTGGACCCGGAAATCAAGGTGGTGCGAAATGACGCTGTCACCATCGCCCAGATTCGGGAATTGGCCCCGGAACTGCTGGTGATCTCGCCCGGTCCGGGTTACCCGAAAAGCGCCGGGATCAGTCTGGACGCTATCCGCACTTTTGCGGGAATTATCCCCATTTTCGGAGTGTGTTTAGGGCACCAGTCCATTGTGGAAGCTTTCGGCGGGCGGATCGTCCGGGCCGGACAGTTAATGCACGGCAAGGCCAGCACGATTACCTTGGACGCCGATTGCCCCCTGTTTGCGGGACTGCCCCGGCAGGTAGAAGCCGCCCGGTACCACAGCCTGATTGCCCAGGAAGTGGGGCTGCCGGACTGCTTAAAGATTACCGCACGGGACGAAACCGGCCAGATTATGGCGGTGCAGCACAAACAGTTTCCGGTGTTCGGGGTGCAGTTTCATCCGGAATCGGTGCTGACCGAAGCAGGCGGGCAGATCTTGAAGAATCTGCTGGACTACCTCAATGATCTGCGCCGAAATTCCCCCAAAACCGCCTTGAAGAGCTATCTGTCCCAGGTAGTGGAAGGGCAGGATTTGACCCGGCAGCAGGCGGAACAGGTGATGAATATCCTGATGTCAGGACAGGCGGAAGAATCCCAGATCGGCAGCTTTTTAACCGCTCTGCGAATGAAGGGGGAGACCATCGACGAGATCACCGGCCTGGCCAGCGGCATGCGAAAAAAAGCCCTGGCGGTTCGGGGCAGCACCGACGCCATTGACATTGTCGGCACGGGAGGAGACCTGTCCAATTCCTTTAACATCTCCACCACTTCCGCTTTCGTGGTGGCGGGAGCCGGGGGCCGGGTGGCCAAACACGGCAACCGCAGTGTGTCCAGCCGTTCCGGCGCCGCCGACGTACTGGAAGCTTTGGGGGTGAAGATCGACCTGACCCCGGATCAGGCCAGGGAGTGCCTGGAGCGGGTGGGGGTGTCCTTCCTGTTTGCCCAGTCCTTCCACCGCTCCATGCGGTTCGTAGGGCCAACCCGGAAGCAGATTGGGATTCGCACGGTATTCAATATCTTAGGCCCCCTGACCAACCCTGCCAGCACCGACTATATTGTGCTGGGGGTATACGCTCCGGAACTGGTGTCTCCCATTGCCCAGGTGATGTCCAACCTTGGGGTTAAGCGGGCGCTGATTGTGTACGGCACCGACCGGTTGGATGAAATCTCCATTACCGCTCCCACTCTGGTTTGTCAGGTAGAGGGGGATCGGGTGAGCCAGCCCTTTGAAATTACCCCGGAAGAATGCGGACTGGACCGGGGCAGCAAGGAGGAGATTGTGGGCGGCACAGCGGCGGAAAACGCAGTGATTACCCGCTCTATCTTAAACGGCGCCGTCCGGGGCGCCCAGCGGGACATTGTGCTGCTCAACGCCGGGGCAGCGCTGTACACCCTGGGCATGGCCGGGACGGTGAAGGAGGGGGTTGCTTTGGCAGCCCAATCCATTGACTCCGGAGCCGCCTTGGCCAAACTGGAAGCCTTAAAACAAATCACCAATTCCTTTGAGGAGGAGCAGGGATGATTTTAGATGAAATTTTAGCCTATCGGAAAATCCAGTTGGAAAACGAAAAGGAGCGCATCTCTCCCGACGAACTGGAAAACCTGCTGATGCAGACCGGCCGCACCCCGAAAGACTTTGCCAAAGCGTTGAAAAAAGACCATTTGACGGTGATTGCGGAAGTGAAGAAGGCCAGCCCCAGCAAAGGGGTGATCCAGCCGGATTTCCACCCGGTGCGCCAGGCAGCCTCCTATCAGCGGGCAGGCGCAGAAGCCATAAGCTGCCTTACCGAAGAGCATTACTTTATGGGCAGCAGCGGCATTTTCAAACGAGTGCGCAAGGCCGTGCAGCTGCCCATGCTCCGAAAGGATTTCCTCTTTGACCCCTATCAGATTCTGGAAGCCCGGGTGATGGGAGCGGATGCGGTGCTGCTGATTGCCGCCATGTTGGAAAAGGAAACATTGAAGGAGCTGTATGATCTGGCCAAATCCCTTTCCATGGAGGTGCTGGTGGAAGTCCACAACCTCCCGGAGCTGGAAAAGGCCATGGTCTGCAACCCCAAGGTCATCGGCATCAACAACCGGGATTTGAACACCTTCCAGGTGGATTTGAACACCACCGCCCGGCTGGCGGAGCAGCTTCCCAGAGATGCGGTGAAGGTCAGTGAAAGCGGCATGGCTACGGCGGAAGATTTCGCCATGGTGCGGCAGATGGGCGCAGATGCGGTGCTGATCGGGGAAACCCTGATGCGCAGCCAAAACGTCGCCGAAACCTTAAAGGGGCTGCGCCGTCTCCCAGGGGGTAGGTCCTGATGACAAAAATCAAAATCTGCGGGCTGCGCCGGGCCGAGGACGTGGAAGCGGTGAACCGGGCAGGGGCGGATTATGCCGGCTTTGTGTTTGCCCAGAGCCGGCGGCAGGTAAGCCCCAAGCTGGCTGAAGAATTGATTGCCCGGCTCAAACCGGAAATTATGCCGGTGGGGGTGTTCGTCAACTCCGCACCGGAGGAAATTGCCGCCATAGTGCAGCAAACCGGCATTCGAGGGGTGCAGCTTCACGGTGACGAGACGCCCCAGCAGATGGCTTGGCTGCGAAAATTCTGCCCCCAGGTGCATCTCTGGCGGGCGGTGCGGGTGCAGAGCCGGGAGGATTTGCTGCAAGCCGACCGGTTGGGAGCGGACGCCCTGGTGCTGGACAGCTACCACCCCGCCCAGTACGGCGGCACCGGCCGGGTAGGGGACTGGGATTTGATTTCCAGTGTGCTGCTCTCCACGCCGGTGATCTTAGCCGGGGGACTGAATGCCGGGAATTTGGCCCAGGCCATTTCCCAGGTCCGGCCCATGGGAGTGGACCTGTCCGGGGGGGTAGAGACCGGCGGAGTGAAAGACAAAGATAAAATACGGCAGGTTGTGGAGTTAGCCCACCGCCTGTAATGATATGGAGGAGGATTACCATGGAACAAGGCCGTTTTGGAGAATACGGCGGACAATTTGTGCCGGAAACGGTCATGGCGGCGGTGAGTGAACTGCAGGCTGCTTATGAGCGGTATCAAAACGATCCCGCTTTTTTGCAGGAGCTGGACACCCTTTACCGGAGTTACGCCAATCGTCCTTCCCTGCTTTATTATGCGGAGAAGATGAGCAGGGACTTGGGCGGGGCTAAGGTTTATCTCAAGCGGGAAGACCTGAACCACACCGGAGCCCACAAGATCAACAACGTGCTGGGGCAGTGCCTGCTGGCTAAGCAGATGGGGAAACACCGCATTATCGCCGAAACCGGCGCCGGTCAGCACGGAGTGGCCACCGCCACCGTCTGCGCCCTGATGGGAATGGACTGCGTGGTGTATATGGGCAAGGAGGACACCCAGCGCCAGTCCTTGAACGTCTACCGGATGGAACTGCTGGGAGCCAAAGTGGTTGCCGTGGACAGCGGCACCGCCACCCTGAAAGACGCCATCAACGAAGCCTTCCGGGACTGGGTCACCAACATTGACACCACCTTCTACTGCATCGGCTCGGTGAGGGGTCCTCACCCTTATCCCGCCATGGTTCGGGACTTCCAAAAGGTCATCGGCCGGGAGATCCGCCGGCAGCTTATGGAACAGGAAGGCCGTCTGCCGGACTGCATCGTGGCCTGCGTAGGCGGCGGCAGCAACGCCATGGGAGCGTTTTATGACTTTATTCCCGATACCGCTGTGCGCCTGGTCGGGGCGGAAGCCGCCGGACGGGGTGTGGATACCCCTGATCACGCCGCCACTATGACCAAGGGAAGCAAGGGCATCTTCCACGGAATGCACTCCCTGTTTTTACAGAACCAAGATGGGCAGATCGACCCGGTGTACTCCATCTCCGCCGGTTTGGATTATCCCGGCGTTGGCCCGGAACACGCCTGGCTCCACGACATCGGACGGGCGGAGTATGTGGACATTACCGATGAAGAAGCGGTGAATGCCTTTGAATACCTGTCCCGCACCGAGGGCATTATCCCCGCCATTGAATCTTCCCATGCGGTAGCGGCCGCCATGAAGATCGCCCCTGCCATGGATAAGGAGCAGGTATTGGTCGTGAACCTCTCCGGCCGGGGAGATAAGGACGTCTATTCCATCGCCAAGTACAGAGGAGTGAAGATCCGTGAAGAATAGAATTGATTTGCGCTTTGAAGAATGCGCCGCGCAGGGACGGAAAGCGTTGATTACCTTTGTCACCGCCGGAGACCCGGATCTGGACACCACGGAAGCGCTGGTACTGTCCATGGAAGAAAACGGGGCGGATATCATTGAGCTGGGGGTTCCTTTTTCCGATCCCATTGCAGAAGGGCCGGTGATCCAGCGGGCCAGCCAGCGGGCGTTGGCCAACCATACCCGGCTGGAAGAGGTTTTTGCCCTGGTGAAGCGGTTGCGCCAAAAGACCCAGATTCCCCTTTGCCTGATGATGTATGTCAACACCCTGTATGTCCACGGCATTGCCAACTTTTTTGCCCAGTGCCGCCAAGCGGGAGTAGATGGAGTGATTCTTCCCGATGTGCCGCTGGAAGAACACGCTCCCTTTGATGAAGCCGGACGGCAGGAAGGGGTGTATCCCATCTATCTGGTGGCTCCCACCTCCCATGAACGAATTCGCAGTATTGCACAAAATGCCAGCGGATTTCTTTACTGCGTCTCCAGCTTGGGAGTGACCGGCAAGCGTTCGGAATACGCCACCGATTTTGACTCCTTCTTTGGAGAGATCAAGCAGGCCTGTACCGTGCCTTACGCCATTGGTTTCGGCATTTCCGGACCGGAACAGGTGCGGCAGATGGGGCAGTATGCCGACGGCGTCATCGTAGGAAGCGCCGTGGTGGAGCTGGTGGAGCAGTACGGCAAAGAATCTCCCAAACCGGTGGGAGAATTTGTGGCTAAGCTGGCTCAGGCGGCGAGAGAAATACAATAAAATAACCAACACCCGAACTTTTGCGCAGGCCGCCGGAGTTCGGGTGTTTTGCTTGAAATGGAAGCTGGGTCGAATTACACCGCTGTTTTGTTATAGCGAATTGCAGACTGTAGAAAAAGTGAAGTTTAGGTCAGAAACATGCCGAAGGCTTGTTTCGTCTTTC
>CAZWNI010000095.1:3453-5431 GCA_964635385.1 uncultured Oscillospiraceae bacterium | reverse complement strand
AGCATCCGGTTCACCGAGAAGTGGGGGCCTATTTCCCGGAGCAGATCAATATAGTTGAGTTTCAGCAGCCAATCGGCATTGTTCACCATCAGGGCTTTCCCCTGGGAAAAGTCGATAAACCGGCTCATCTGTTTTTTGAAGCAGTCGCAGTTGTGCTGAATCTGTTCCGGGGTCATCATACTGCGCATATCGCTGCGGCCAGAGGGGTCCCCGATATAGCCGGTGCCGCCGCCAATCAGAGCGATGGGCTTATTTCCCGCTTCCTGAAGCCGCTTCATCAGGCAGAGCGCCATAAAATGTCCCACATGAAGGCTGTCCGCCGTAGGGTCAAATCCGATATAGAAGGTAGCTTTTCCGGTATTGACCAGCTCCCGCACCGTATCTTCATCGGTGACCTGGGCAATCAGTCCTCTCGCCTGAAGTTCTTCGTAAATTCCCATTTTCTTTCTCCTCTCAAAACAGGCAGTCCAAAACAAAAAACCTCCGCTCCAGCCCAGGCCGGTGCAGAGGACGAAACATTCCGTGGTACCACCTCAATTTACCGGAAAAACCGGCCTTCGGCCGCTGTAACGTGCGGACACGGCAAACCCTACTACTTGCGGTTTAGGCTGCGGCTCCAAGGGGTAATTCGACCGCTGCATTCGGGCGCCCTTTCACCGGCCGGGCACTCTCTGATTTCCGAAGGACAGGACTACTGTATCCTTTTCATCGCCTTTTACTCGGCATTATCTTACCACGAGGGTTGAGGAATGTCAAGGGAAAGGCAAAAGATTTATTTCTTTTTCTTTGTTGTTTTTGGGTTCCTTTGATGCGCCGCACAAAATAATTATATTTTATCCGCTTTTTCCCGTTTATAAAAATACAGTTTCAGAGAGTTCCATAAATTTTAATATTATTTCTCCGAATTATTCAACATTTTATCATATTAACTATTGACACATAAGTGACTTTGCGCTAAAATAAAGACAACGATGTTATTGTGCATACTTTGCAAAAACGGCATTATGGGAAAGGAGCTTTTTGCATGGAATCCATAACCCCCTTCCGGTTGACCAAAAGTGAATTGGAAATCATGGAGGTGCTTTGGCAGGAAAACCGTCCATTATCCAGAAGTTTCATTATCAGCCACGCCCCTCACCGCAGCTGGAAAGACAGTTCCATTCACATATTACTCAACTCCATGCTGGACAAGGGCGCAATTCAAATCGTAGGTTTTGAGCAAACCGGCCGCCGCATTGCCCGAACCTTCTCCCCTACTTTAACACCAGACGAATACTATGTAATGCAGATCAAATCCCGCAGCATCTACACACCGGAAAGCCTGCCCGGCTTACTCAGCGCCTTGATTGCCGATACCGTGGACGATGAACTGCTGGACAAATTAACCGCAGTTATCCAACAGCGGCGGGAAATGCTGCACAACCAACAAAACGGTTGAATGTGGAAAACCGGCAAAACACAGAACCACCTATCCTAACAGGACAGGTGGTTTTTTCTTTGCGGCATCTGGCTCAAGCACAGGACTGGCGGCCGTTTGAATCGCCAATTTGGATTTCTCCCTTAGACTGGGGATCATCTCGAATAATTTCTCCCACAGCCGGGACCTGAATAGTACCGGACAGGGGGTTTTTAATGCTGATCACCGGAGTGGTAATGGCGGCCTCTACCTGGGATTTTTCAAAGCACAGATCCGCATCTTCCATTTCACAGTCAATGAGCTTCAGGTTTTTGCAGTAGCAGAAGGGCTGGGTTCCTTTGATTTTACAGTGGATCAGGGTCAGGCCGTCGGAGTACCAGGCCAGGTATTCCCCGTTGATGACGCTGTCCCGGACAGTGACATTCTTGGCGTGCCAAAAAGCGTCCTTCGTATTAAAGTGACATTGGTCAAACCGGGCGTTTTGAATGTACTGGAAGGAGTATTTTCCAGTCAGCCGAACGTTGCGGAAGGTTATATTTTCCGAACGCATCATAAAATATT
>CAZWNI010000095.1:0-3443 GCA_964635385.1 uncultured Oscillospiraceae bacterium | reverse complement strand
CTATGGTAATGTTTTGCACCGACCAGCCAAATTCCGGGGAAACAATATCACAGCGCTTCATGACGACATCGCTGCATTCCCGCAGGGCTTTGATGCCGTGAAGCTTTGTGTCCTCGATTTCAGCCTGATGGGTATACCACAGGGCCGCCCGGCAAAGAGAGGTCATTTCACTGTCCCGAATGGTCAAATTCTGGTCATGCCAGAAGGGGTAGCGCAGGTTAAAATAGCATTGCTCTGCCTGAATGTTCCGGCTTTCCTTAAAAGCACTTTCTCCGTCGGCCGGACCGTCGAAGACGCAGTTTTGCACCAACATATCCTCACTGCCGTACAGGGCACGTTCCTGGTCAAAGGTTTGGTTTTGGATAAGTTTCATCTGAAAGCCTCCTAATTTTGGGTTTCTCTTTCCGGTAAACTTCACCGACTTCCCTTACGATAACTATTATAGTGCAGTTTCTGACAAATGGCAAATACCTATCTTCCATGCTGAGTTATGCGTAAAAGCTATGGATTTTTCAGACAGAACAACAGCCGGTGTCTAAAACACAGGCTGTTTGGGAGAGAATCTTATTCCTTGTTTTTCTTGCGGGCGTTCATCTCATTGATGGCGTCCCTCCGGGAGAAATTCAGCCGTCCCTGGTCGTCGATCTCCGTGACCTTGACGATGATCTGGTCTCCAACGCTGACCACATCTTCCACCCGGTTGACCCGATGGTTTTCCAACTGGGAAATGTGAACCAAACCTTCCACGCCGGGAGCGATCTCCACAAAAGCGCCGAAGTTCATCAGCCGGGTCACCACACCGGAGTACAAGCCGCCGACTTCCGGGCCGTTGGCGATGGTTTCCACCATGAAGAGAGCCTGCTTGCAGCCTTCCATGTCCAGGCCGGAAATGACGCACAGGCCGTCGTCGTTGATGTCGATCTTGCAGTCGCACTCTGCACAGATCTTCTGGATCACGCTGCCGCCCTTGCCGATGACGTCCTTGATTTTGTCCACCGGCACCATGGTCTGCACCACTTTGGGAGCGTACTTACTGACCTCCGGACGGGGTTTGTCGATGGCTTTGGCCATCACCTCGTCCAGGATATAGAGCCGGGCTTTCCGAGTCTTTTCAAAGGCTTCCTTGATGATGTCCATGGTCAGGCCGTCTACCTTAATGTCCACCTGAATGGCGGTGATGCCGTTATGGGTGCCGCCCACCTTAAAGTCCATATCGCCGTAGAAGTCTTCCAGGCCCTGAATATCCACCATCGTGGTGAAGCTGCCGTCCTTCTTGGTGATCAGGCCGCAGGAAATGCCGGCAACGGGGGTGCGAATGGGAACGCCGGCATCCATCAAGGCCAAAGTGGAGCCGCAGATGGAGCCCTGGGAGGTGGAGCCGTTGGAGGACAGCACTTCGCTGACCACACGAATGGCATAGGGGAAGTCTTCCAAGCTGGGCAGAACCGGTACCAGCGCCTTTTCCGCCAAAGCGCCGTGGCCGATTTCCCGACGGCCGGGACCACGGGAAGGACGGGTCTCCCCGACGCTGTAAGAGGGGAAGTTATAGTGGTGCATATAGCGCTTATGGTCGTGTTCGTCCAGGCCGTCCAGGTTCTGCATATCCCGAATGGAACCCAGTGTAGCAATGGAAAGCACCTGGGTCTGACCGCGGGTGAACAGGCCGGAACCGTGTACCCGGGGCAGCAGGCCTACTTCGGCGCTGAGGGGACGGATTTCGTCCATGCCCCGTCCGTCTACCCGCTTGCCTTCCAGCAGCCATTCCCGGACAATCCGCTTCTGGAGCTTGTACATGCACTCGTCCAGCTGGGACTTGGAATCGGGATATTTGTCCTCCAGCTGGGTGTACACCTTCTCATAGATGGGCTGCAGCCGTTCGTCCCGGACGTTTTTATCGTTGGTGTCCAAAGCCACTTTCACATCGTCATAAGCAATGGCGGTCACATCATCCAGCATTTCAAAGGGCAGGTCCACATGCTCATAGTCAAACTTAGGCTTGCCCACCTGAGCCTGGATATCGGCAATAAAGGCCACCATTTTCTTGATTTCGGCATGGGCCAAAGCGATGGCGTCCAGCATCACATCTTCCGGCACTTCATCTGCACCGGCCTCAATCATCACGATTTTCTCGGCGCTGCCGGCCACCGTCAGGTTCAGCTTGCTTTCCTTCCGCTGTTCGGTGATGGGGTTGAGCACCAGCTCGCCATCTACCAGACCCACACTCACCGTGGCGATGGGGCCATTGAAGGGAATGTCGGAGATGGACACAGCAATGGAAGCCGCCAGAGATCCGGTGATTTCCGGGGCGTTATCCACGTCGCTGGACAACACCGTCATGACAATGGTCACATCGTTGCGCATATCCTTGGGAAACAGGGGACGCATGGGCCGGTCCACCATCCGGCTGGTGAGGGTAGCGTTTTCACTGGGACGGGATTCCCGCTTCAAAAAAGAACCGGGGATTTTTCCCACGCTGTACAGCTTTTCCTCATAGTCCACACTCAGAGGGAAAAAGTCGATGCCTTCCCGGGGTTTGGCAGATGCAGTGACATTGCCCATGACCACTGTGTCGCCGTACTGCACCCAACAGGAGCCGTTGGCCAGCTCGCAGGTCTTTCCTACGGTGACTTTCAGCGGCCGCCCGGCAAAGGTGGTTTCAAACACTTGCTCTTTGCTTGCCATAATGAGCCTCCTTGATTTCAATCGGAAAATTTGGGAAGGCGGTATTTTAGCAAGAAACCCCGGACTCTTTTGGAAAAAGCCAGCGGTTTTTTGCTAAAAGATGCCGTCCCACCTTACTATTATAACAAAAAAAGCGGGTGTACACAATACACCCGCCGCAGTTTATGGAAAAGAATTTTTCCCCAGACTGCTTCCTTCAAAATATCCGCTTTACCTTTACCGGAAACTTACTTGCGCAGACCCAGCTTAGCGATGCAGGCACGATACCGCTCAATGTCGGTCTTCTTCAGATAAGCCAACAGGTTGCGGCGGTGGCCGACCATCTTCAACAGACCCCGTCTGGAGTGGTGGTCATGGGGATGCATCTTAAAATGCTCCTGCAGGTCATTGATGCGCTTGGTGAGCACCGCGATTTGGACTTCCGGAGAACCGGTGTCGGTGTCGTGGAGCCGGTTGGCGGCGATGACTTCGTTCTTTTCTTCTTTTCTTAACATATGGCTTCACCTCGTTTAATATTTGCCCCGGCCTGCCTGTTTGCCCGGCAGCAGGGACATCTTGCTTTGTCTTAGTAAGGGGCAGGCAAAACTCCGCTTAGCGGCTTATTCCCGCAAACCATGACAAAGTACTTATACTATACCACAAACTGCCCGGCTTGTAAAGCCCTTATTTTTGAATAAAGGGGAAAAGCCCGACGCTGGCCCCAAGCTTTCAGCTTGTCGAAAAAGGTTCTTGATGTTTCCGAATTGACCCGCCCTCGGCTC
>CAZWNI010000094.1:0-5445 GCA_964635385.1 uncultured Oscillospiraceae bacterium | reverse complement strand
TTGGATTTGACCCAGGAAGTTATCAAAAACAATAAGAAACGATAAACCCGGAAAGGAGGAAATGTCATGGCAAAACGTGGACTGGGTAAGGGTTTAGATGCTTTGTTTGAAGACAACAGCGTTTTTTCGGAACAGCAAGGCGAGCAGATGATCCCCATCTCGGAATTTACCCCCAATCCGGATCAGCCACGGAAAGAGTTTGACCGGCAGGCGCTGGAGCAACTGGCAGATTCCATTCGGGAACACGGTGTGATCCAGCCTTTGGTGGTTACTGCCCAGGAAGATGGAAGTTACCTGATTGTTGCAGGGGAACGCCGGTATCGGGCCGCCCGAATGGCAGGCGTGACAGAACTTCCCGCTGTAGTGCGGGATTTGTCCGCCCAGCAGATCATGGAATTTGCCCTGATTGAAAATCTCCAGCGGGAAGATCTGAATCCCATGGAAGAAGCCGCCGGTTATCAGCAGTTGATTCAGGAATACGGGTTCACTCAGGAACAGGTGGCTCACAGTGTGGGAAAATCCCGCCCGGTGATTGCAAACGCTTTGCGGCTGATGAATCTGCCGGAAGATGTGGCAGATTTGGTACGGGATAGAAAACTTTCCACCGGCCATGCCAGAGCGCTGTTGGCGTTGGAGGATTCGGCAGAAATATCCCAGGTGGCGAAACAGGTGGTGGCAAAGGATTGGACGGTGCGGCAGGTAGAAAAATATTGCCGGAAGAAAGAAACACCGGCAAAACAGCCCAAACAGCAGGACACCTATTTGGTGGAAGCGCAGGCCGCCTTGGAGGAAACGACCGGCCGGAAGATTGCAATTCAAGGAAAAGAAGAGGAAGGAAGTATTTCCATTCCCTATTACAGCAAGGAAGAACTGCATCAGCTGGTAGAACAGATCAGCAGATGGTTTGAATCTTAACAGAAAAGAGGAAAATATCATGTTAGATATTCGTTTGATTCGGGAAAATCCGGATTTGGTCAAAGCCGCAGTAAAGCGGAGAAATGGAAATCTGGACGAAACCGTAGATGAAGTTTTGAAAATTGATGTGAAACGCCGGGAAATTTCCACCCAAAACGACCAGTTGCGGAACCAGCAAAAGACCATCAGTAAACAGATCCCCCAACTGAAAAAGGAAGGGAAGGATATCGCCGAGATAATGGCATCGACCAAGAAGCTCAGCGATACCATTGCAGAAAACACAAAGACGGTTTCTCAACTGGAAGCCAGACAGCGTGAACTGCTGTTGAGCATTCCCAACATTCCCCATGAGTCGGTGCCCAGTGGTTTAGACGACAGTCAGAATACCGATATGCGCCACTGGGGAGAACCAACCAAGTTTGACTTTGAACCGAAGGCCCATTGGGATATTGGCAGGGATCTGGGTATTTTAGACCCGGAAACAGCGGCCAAAGTTACCGGCAAACGGTTCCATTTCTATAAAGGATTGGGCGCCAAATTGGAACGTGCTGTCATCAACTTCTATTTGGATACCCACACCAGCCGGGGTTACACCGAAGTCCTGCCCCCTTATATGGTGAATCGAGCTTCCATGACCGGCACCGGCCAGTTGCCCAAGTTTGAAGAAGACGCCTTTTCGATCAAAAACGAAGGTTTTGACTACTTCCTGATCCCGACTGCTGAAGTGCCTGTGACCAATATGTATCGGGACGATATTCTGGACGGCAAAGACCTGCCCATGAAATACTGTGCCTATTCCGCCTGTTTCCGGGCAGAAGCAGGGAGCGCCGGACGGGATACCCGGGGCTTGATCCGTCAGCATCAGTTTAACAAAGTTGAGTTGGTGAAGTTTTCCCGCCCGGAAAACTCCTACGAAGAACTGGAAAGTCTGACCCACGATGCAGAATACTGCCTCCAACAGCTTGGTCTGCCTTATCGTGTTGTGACCCTGTGCAGCGGCGATTTGGGCTTCTCCAGCGCCAAAACCTACGACGTTGAAGTGTGGCTGCCCAGCTACAACAGTTACAAGGAAATCTCCTCCTGTTCCAACTTCGAGGACTACCAGGCTCGCCGGGCCAACATTAAGTTCCGGGATAATCCCAAAGAAAAGCCCCGCCTGGTTCATACCCTCAACGGTTCCGGTTTGGCTGTGGGACGGACGGTAGCAGCAATTTTAGAAAATTACCAAAACGCCGATGGCAGTGTTACCGTGCCGGAAGTGCTTCGGAAATACATGGGCTGCGATGTGATTAAGTAATTACAAATAGTAAAATATTACAAAATGGAAAGCACCTGAGTCAATAGCTCAGGTGCTTTTTGAATAGGGGAGGGGAATGGGAAGGATAAATACTTGGAGATTTCAACCGTGTTCAAGGGGCATTGTAAATAACTTTTTCTTTTGAACCGGAAAATCGTAAAAGTTTTTAACAAAGCGTTGCAAGGATCGTAGAGAAATTCATTGGAAAAGACAAAAAGGAAGAGCGCTGCCGCAGCAGCGCTCATAAATCTTCTTAAATATTGGCGGAGTAGTTGGGGGCTTCCTTGGTAATGAAAATATCGTGGGGATGGCTTTCTTTCAAACCTGCGCCGGTAATCCGGATAAACCGTCCCTTCGTCTGGAGCTCTTCCAAAGTAGCGCAGCCGCAATATCCCATACCGGACTTCAAGCCGCCCATAAGCTGGAAGATGGTGTCGGCCAACATTCCTTTGTAGGGAACCCGGCCTTCCACCCCTTCGGGAACCAATTTTTTGTTGTTGGTTTGGAAATAACGGTCTTTGGAGCCGTTGTTCATAGCTGCTAAGCTGCCCATGCCACGGTACACCTTAAAGGAACGTCCCTGATAAATTTCGGTTTCACCGGGAGCTTCGTCGCAGCCTGCCAGCAAGCTGCCCAGCATCACGGTGTTGCCGCCGGCCGCAATGGCTTTGACAATGTCGCCGGAATATTTAATGCCGCCGTCCGCAATAATCGGGATATTATATTTGGCCGCTTCGCAGGCAGCGTCGTAGATCGCAGTGATTTGAGGTACGCCAATACCGCTGACCACACGGGTGGTGCAGATGGAGCCGGGGCCGATGCCTACCTTTACTGCGTCCGCACCAGCTTCGATCAATGCACGGGTGCCTTCTGCGGTAGCGACGTTGCCGGCAATCAGACAGCAATCCGGGAAGGCTTCCTTTACTTTGCGAACACAGTCCAGAATGCCCTGGCTATGGCCGTGAGCGGAGTCCAGTACCAGCACGTCAGCCTGGGCGTCCAGCAAAGCCTTGGCACGCTCCAGCACGTCGGCAGTCACACCGATGGCGGCGGCGCAGAGCAGACGGCCGTTTTTATCCCGTGCGGTGTTGGGGTACTGATAGGCTTTTTCGATGTCCTTAATGGTAATCAAGCCGCTGAGATTTCCTTCTTCATCTACCAAAGGCAGCTTTTCGATCTTGTGTTTTTTCAGGATCTGTTGGGCATCTTCCAAAGTGGTGCCGATGGGGGCGGTAATGAGCTTTTCTTTGGTCATTACGTCCCGAATAAGCACGTTATAGTCGTCCATAAACTTCAGGTCCCGGTTGGTGATAATACCTACCAGCTTCTTGCCTTCCACAATGGGCACACCGCTGATTTTGTATTTTGCCATAAGATCATTGGCTTCGTAAACATAGTTGTTTTCGCTCAAAGAAAAGGGGTCGGTGATTACGCCGTTTTCACTGCGTTTGACCCGATCAACCTGGTCGGCCTGCTCGGCAATGCTCATGTTTTTGTGAATGACGCCAATGCCGCCTTCTCTGGCAATGGCAATGGCCATGGCAGCTTCTGTCACCGTATCCATGGCAGCAGACATAACCGGCGTATTCAGCCAAATATCCTTGGCTAAGCGGGTTTTTACGCTGACATCAGCCGGAAGCACATGGCTTTCGGCGGGGATTAGAAGAACATCGTCAAAGGTAAGTCCTTCTTTTACAAACTTTTTGTTAAAATCAGTTTCTAACATAGGCGCTCCGCTTCCTTTCTTTTCTGTCGATTACTGTTGCTTCCTTGTGGTTATTAGATGAATTATACTACATCTACCCCAAGGCGGTCAAGGGGCAATATAGATATTTTTCCAAGCTTGTCATAGGGGTGCTTTTGGCAACATATCCATATCAAGGAAAAAAGGACGGAGGGATCAAGGTTGTACTACGATTGGATCTTCTTTGGAGCGGCTGGGTTATGCTGGCTGATTCAGTTGTTTTATTGCAAAACCCGTCACCTGGGAGGAAAAGGTCTGCTGTTTTCCCTGTTGGCAGGCAGCGGGGTTCTGGCGCTGCTGGGATTGTTTCATGCAGGATTGGCTTTTAATGCAGTGAATTTGGCTGTTTCCTTGGGATTAGGGGTTCCCGGCTTAATTATTTTGCTGCTGTATTCCTTTTTTGTCTAAAAATAAAAAATGGAAACAGTAAATTGTAAAAACTCTATGGATTCTTTGGCGAAACGTTGAAAAGCAAATGAAAATTTGATATGATAAAGAAAAGTAAGGAGGAGATAACGATGCGAGTGGATTTCCATTCTCATGTGGTGCCGGGAGTAGATGACGGTTCCAAAAACACCGAAATGAGTTTAGAAATGCTGCGCAGAATGCGCCGGCAGGGAACCGACTTGGTGGTGGCAACTCCTCACTATCATGTAGGCCGCACTGCGCCGGAAGAATATTTGGAGAAAATATCCGATGCCTGCTATTTGCTTCAGGAAGCCATTCAGAAAAGCGGAGAAGAGGTGCCGAAGCTGGCGTTAGGATATGAAGTTTATTATTTCAAAGGGATTTCCCAGGCTAATTTTATCAATCTCTTTACCATTGGGAATAGCCCGTACCTGCTGCTGGAACTGCCTACCCGCCCCTTGACCAATGAAGATGTGGAAGATATTTTTCGGATTCGAGCCAATCAGGGGCTGATCCCGATTTTAGCCCATGTGGAGCGGTACCTGGCGTTTGAAGGTTTTGATTTTTTGCAGGATATGATCCGGCAGGGGAAATTGCTGGCACAGGTGAATGCGGACTCCCTGCTGAAGTGGAACACCCGAAAAAAAGCATTGGCATTTTTGAAAAACGGTACGGCCCAGTTTTTGGGCAGCGATGCCCATAATCTGGATCAGCGGGCCTCTCGTTTGGAGGAAGCAGTCGCTGTGATTGAGAAAAAGGCGGGGAAAGAATTGGTGCAGAGGATTGACCGTGATTCCGAAGAGCTGATTCAAAAATGCTTGTAATACAGTTTGAAATATATAATCTTGTAAATACGATTAGTATAATCTGTTGTTGCTGTGAAATCCGGAAGCAGATGTGCTTCCGGCAACTTGTCGAAAAAGGTTCTTGATGTTTCCGAATTGACCCGCCCTTGGCTCTACGCCGTTGGGCGGGCGGATTCCGGTTTGTTATTCCTGCAACTTTTCCACAACAACAAGGCGAAAGAAAGAGTTTTTATAACAAAATGATTTCCATTGCGGGGGCTTTGCCCCCTGCGCCC
>CAZWNI010000093.1:2083-5579 GCA_964635385.1 uncultured Oscillospiraceae bacterium | reverse complement strand
AACTTCGGCTTGACCTTGTAGCCGTCGCCGTGGTTCATCAGGTGGTTGTAGGCGATGGTGGACAAGTCGCTGAATTTGAAGTCATAGATATACATCGAGTAAGATTTTTCAATCATCTGCTTGATGAAACTGTTTACCACGGCATACGACTTTCCGCTGCCCGGCGTGCCCAGCACGATGGACGCGCGGAACGGATTTACCACGTTGATGTACCCGTTGTTCCACTTCTTCCTGTAATAGAAGCGTGTGGGCAGGTTCACCGAATACTCGTTCTCGATGAGCCGCGTTTCCTGCATAAAGCTCTCGTTCTCCACGTTGAATACGTCCTCCATGAGGCTGGTACGCAGAAGACGGCTCATCCATGTACCTGCCATGAGCAGGCAGACATAGCCCGCCGCCATTGAAGCCATATAAAAAGCTGCATTGGCCTCCACAGGCAAAGGCAAGGACAATATCCACCAGTTGAGAAAGAAAAGCACCAGCCCAGCGGCAAGCACCGTCCAAATCCTTCCCCATGTGATTTTTTCTTCCTTGACGCCTTTCGTGCCCAGGCAGGAAAGTGCCAAGAGAACCAACGCAAAGAGTTTCGTATAAAGAATGTGGTGGAACAGCCCGGCAGTGCGGTCGAAGTTCACCAGCACCCGGTCCACGACACCGATGTCGATGCCCCACAGCCTTATGGCTTCGTAACAATACCAATAAAGGTGGATGACTACCAAAATAATGCTTACGGCACGGAGAAAATCCATGATTTTCGCCAATGCCCTCAAATCGTCTTCCTGTTGTGACATAAATCTGTTTCTGTTTTTAAGTTGAACAATATATCCGCAAGGCACGGTACGGAGGTAAGCATACATAACCCCGGACTTCATGGTACATGAGGCCGGACCTGATGTAGGATGAAGTCCGACCTCATCCCCTATGCCCTGCGAACGGATAATTTATAAACCCAAACCCTTGCGGCGTTTCTTCCGCTTGCGTTTGAGTTCGCGCTCGAAGGCGGCTTCCTCTGCCTGTGCGCCCGATGCGTCGCCGCCAAGCAAGCCCAAGCCCGTGGAATGCCCCTCGTCGTGTTCCTCATAGGAATGGATGTTTGCCTGTGGCGTATCCTCCGTGACAGTGAACGGCATCGGCGGTGTGTCTGCATACGGCAGGGTGAAATGCTCCTGCAAGGCGTTGGCGGAAAACTCTTTGCCCAAATGTGAGCCGTTCAGCACACAGCCCGTGCGGTGGTCGATAAAGGTTGTCCCGTAGATGCGTCCTTCGTCCGTGTGGCGGAACACCACGTCCACACCCTTTGCTTTGAGCAGGGCGATGAACTCCTCCTTACGGTACGTCCTGCCCAATGCGGCGGCTACGGTCTTGCGCGTCATGTCCGCCGGACGCTTGTTGCGGATGTGGGTCCTGGAGTATTCAAACCTGCGCCGCACGGCCTCGTAGCCTACGGACTTCCCGATACGGGACGCCTTGAAAGGATTGCTCACCTTGTTCCCGGCATCGTCGGTGGCGGAATAGACCAGCCCGTGATATTCCCGTCCCCCCGCCATGCCACGGGCTTCCTCCACTGTAATATTGTAAAGGGATAGCAGGGCGCGGTATTCGCCCATCGTCCGGAACTTGTAGGCCGCCATGACCGCCTTGGCGGTATTCGCCACCTGACGCTTCACGTCGCCCTGCAAAGCATCCACCTTGCACAAGGGATTGTCGTGATGGTGCTGCCTGCGGTCGGCGGGGTGCAGGCCGTACTTCTTTTCCAACTCTGTGGTGATACGCTTGCTGCGGCGATGGATGAAGTCCTTGTTCAGCCGTCTGCCATGTTCATCCACATTGACGGATACGATGTGCAGGTGGTGGCGGTTGATGTCCTCATGTTTGAAGATTAGATAGGGCTGGTCGCCGTACCCCAGCTTCTCCAGATACTCCCGTGCAAGCTGTTCCATCTCCATGTCCGTCAGGCGGTCGTCAGGATGAGGATTGAGGGAGATATGGATGACCTTGTTCCGTGTGCGGACGTTCTCCGGCATATAGCGTTTGAAATCCTGTTCGGCACGGGCGATGTCCACCCGCCCGCTGCCGTCGTCAAAGACCTTGTTCACGGCAAGCAGCTTCCCCTCACCCTCGTTCACCTTCATGCCGTTGTAGGCGAGTGCGCCGTACAGCGACGTTCCTACCGTGATTTTTGCGACCATCTCTCCTGAAACTCCATTGAAAGTTCAACGACCTGCCGCGTGATTGCGGCGAGTTCCCTCGTGCACTGCTCCAGCCTGTAGAGCAACGCCATCGCCTTCTTCTCCGAAAAATGGCAGCGCAGCTCCTTGACCACTTGGTTGTAATTGTTACCCACCATGCGGTACTGCGCATGGAAAGCGGACAGCTTCGTGCAGTAGTCGAGCAGCGTCTTATCCGTGACCAGTACCCGGAAGGGCTGCCCGAAGAAGTGCGCCTTCAGAAACACCGCCTTCGCCTCCACACCGGATTTGCCGTGCATGGCGAGAAACCTGAGCCATTCCCCGTCATCGAAACGCACCATCACGCAGTGCGACTTGCGGCTTTCACGTGGGTGCCGCCCCCACTTGGGCGTTTCCGCCCTGTCTTTCGTCTTGTTCTCGTTCATATTACAATGGATTTAGTGGTGTCACGGCATAAGCGCAGCTTCGGCATACGCACCGCAGGTGGAAACAGGCTTCCCGACTCCGGAGAGGAAGCCCCTCCCCGCATGGGGCAAGGCCGTTTCGGGAGTAACCCGAAACCCTTTGAGTTACTCAAAGGACACCTTGCTGTGTCTTTGAGGACACAAAAATCCGTGGCAGACGGATTGAGTATTACTCTTCCTCCTCCTTGCAAGACATAGTTCAAGCGAGCTTGACTCTGTTCTTGCTTCGTTCGTCGGTTGGGGATAGACCTGTCATTACCCTTTTATAAGGTATCGGTCGCCCGATACCTTTTCGGCTGCCCAAAAGAAGGACGGAGCCGGGGCCTGCGGTACGCGCTTTCGGCTTTGCCCTGCCGCTTGGGTGCAAAGGTAAGGGGTAAATCCGGGCCGGAAAGGGGCTGAAAAACGCCACAAGCTACCACATCAGCGCCAAATGCTGCCACGCAAGGCGGAAGTGATACAGGTATGGTGAAATACACTTTCCTTTGCACACGGAAACAACGAACCAATGATTTGCAGAAATGGAAATGAACGGAAACAAACATTTGAGGAACCATCTCCGCACGGACGGAGAGAAATGTCTCAGCATGACAACACAGATTCATTGTCGTGCTGTCGTACGACAATATGGAAACAAGCCAAGGCCTCCGTAAACCGACAAAGAGACAAGGATGCGGAGATGCACAGAAAGGTTGGTATCAACCGATAATCCGATGCTCCCGTATATCCGCATGGGAATGTACATATCCATAACTGCGGAAACGGGCAGGCGGTGAAACAAACCGCTATAGCAGTAAACCGATAACGATTAAAACATACAGAAAAATACAGAAAAATGAACAA
>CAZWNI010000093.1:0-1983 GCA_964635385.1 uncultured Oscillospiraceae bacterium | reverse complement strand
AAATGAACAAGGAAACATTCGTTGCATTCGCAACACAGAAAGGCGGGGTCGGCAAATCGACCGTTACTGCGCTCGTGGCCAATTATCTCCACAACGTGAAAGGACTTGATGTCGCCGTGATAGACTGTGACGAGCCGCAGCACAGCATCGCCGGGCTCCGCGACAAGGAAACGGCACTCATTGAAAAGAACGACAGTCTGAAAGCCGTTGCGTGGGAACATTTCCGCAAGTCGGGACGCAAGGCGTTCCCCATCATCCGGAGCAATGCCGTGAAAGCACTGGACGATGCGGACAGGCTGCTCTCCGAGGAAGGGTACAGCCCCGACATCGTGTTCTTCGACCTGCCGGGCACGTTGAAAAGCGACGGCGTGATAAAGACGCTCTCGCAGATGGACTATATCTTCACGCCCGTCAGCGCGGACCGCTTCGTGGTGGAGAGCGCGTTGCAGTTCGTGATGATGTTCAACGACAACCTTGTCACGACGGGGCTTGCCAAGACAAAAGGCATATCCCTGTTCTGGACAATGGTGGACGGACGGGAGAAGACGGAACTGTACGACCTCTACGGAAAACTGTTCTCCGAAAACAACTTCCATGTCCTTGACACGAGGCTGCCCGACAGCAAGCGTTTCCGCCGCGAACCGTCGGACGACCGCAAGTCGGTGTTCCGCTCGACCATCCTCCCGCCGGACACCGCCATGCTGCGCGGAAGCCGCATCCGGGAGCTGTCGGAAGAAATATGTTCCATCATTAACGGTTAAATGCCATGGCAAGCCGAAAGTTGAACACGGATGGCATAGATGAAAATCTGCTGCTCGCCTCCATAGGGAAGTCCCGGCAGATGGGGAGTCCGCCCGCAAGGGAAGCCACGGAAGGCCCTACCGCTGACGACGGTCCCGAAGAAAGCACGGTCCGGCCCGCCGAAACGAAGGTGAAGCCCGAACCCCCGAAAAAGAAAAGGACGGACTACGGCTCCACCTTCCTCAAACGGGATGCGCCGAAAAGCCGGAAATGCGTGTACATAAGCGCAGAAGCGCACGACATCGTGTCCAAGATAGTGAATATCATCGCCGACAAGGAAATTACCGTGGGCGGATACATAGACACGGTGCTGATGCGCCATTTCGAGGAGAACAAGGACGAAATCAACGGTCTGTACCGCCGTGACAGGGAAAACCTGATTTGAGAAACAATAAAAATTTATCCAACAACAAAAATCAAGCAAAACGATGGGATTAAGTATCAACATTTTCAGACGCAAGAAAAAGTGTGAAGCCTATATGGGCAAGTATCTTAACGGGCGCAAGCCGGAAGGGACCGCGCAAAAGGCGGTGTACATCAGCTGCAAGAACCATGAAGCCGTAAGGCGGATAGTCGGCATGGCAGGAGGACACGGGACAACCATATCCGGCTATATTGACAACATTGTCACCGAGCATCTTGAGCGGCACGGGGCGGAACTGGAAAGCCTGCATAAGGGAGAAGGACGCGGGACTGTCGAACAGATAACGATAAGCCGATGGTGACGTTCCTGATTGTCCTGATGATGGCGTGCAACCTGTGGGTGCTGTTCTACCTGACATGGGAACGCAAGGAAAGAAGCAAGGCAGAAGATGGCGCGGAAAGCGGAAAGGGCCAAGCCCTGTCCGGCGACATTATGGGCAAGAGCCTGTTCCGGATGCCGGAAAGGACGCCACAGGCTACCACAACAACGCCAAATGCTGCCACGCATTTCCAAAGTGAAGCGGTGGACGAAAAGGATGTTACCTTTGCCGATGAAATGGAAGCCTCAGGCGGTCGGACACAGGATGCCAAGCCGCCGTATCGGATTCCCGATGAGAAACTGGACGAGGTGTTCAAAGACAACCGCGCTTACGAGCCGGACGACGACTTTGACGAGGAACCGCCGCAGGCAGGCGGAAACACCTTTGACGAAATCGACCGTGCTGCAAGGACGGTAAAGGATAAGAAGGCGGAAGAGTC